>NZ_NIZW01000014.1 GCF_002727185.1 Rhodopirellula bahusiensis | reverse complement strand
ACGGTCCTTCTCGTTGAAAGACTCGTAGAGTTGCTGCATCTGATTTTCGATGTCCGGTCCGTAAACGTTGTTCATAATTGGCCTCCGTGGAGTCATGACCCTGCGATTTTACACGATTGCCGAAGTTATTTCCGAACGCTTCCTAAGCAAGTTTTTGAGTCAGCTCGTAACCCGCTGCAAAAAGGACAGCCCGCACCTTTCGTTCGACGAAAAACGTGAGCCTTCCAGACATGCTCGGGATCGTTTGAACATTGCCACATCACTTTTCTAGAGCTACCCGGCGACACGGTCATCGGATCAACGCCAGGATTGAGAGTTGGATGCCACTCGGCAAGAAGGGCAGGATAGGCGTGACCGATCGATTCCTCTGCCCGAACGACACCTTGCTTGATCGGGCTAACACACATCAGGCATTTGCGTTGCCGACCGTGAACCTTTTTGATCGGATCTTGCCACTCGTGAGTAGGATCTTTGGGACACTGCCACCAGACCTTCGCCTTGGAGCCATGTGAAACGGTTTCCGGTGTCGTTGCCCCGTTCTTCGTTGGATGCCAGTAGTCCAATAGCTCTGGGGCAGTTTCGTTCAATCCGCGCCGTGTAGCGACTTTTCCTGATGAAGCATTCGACCGATTCTTTGTTCCCGAGCGACACATCGGGCAGCTACCTTTACCGCGTTTTCGGGTTTCGATGGCAGCCCTCCATTCATGCTCTGGGTTTTCACTACATTGCCACCAAACTCTCTGAGGATTGGTGCTCGAAAACATCTCAGGCGTAAGCGAGCCATTTTTGGTTGGGTGCCATTCAGCTGCTAATTGTGGCGACTTGCGAGCTAACGAATTGTTGAGCTTCCGACACTGGGGACATTGGCTGCCTTCCGTCCGACTACGAACTTCAGACTCCCACTCATGAAATGAATCAATCCGGCATCGCCACCAAAGGCGTCTGTTCGACTTCGGCGCAAACTGCTCTGGCCGCGCGGCATCGTTCTTGGTCGGATGGAATTCAGCAGCAACTTCGGGAAACAACGCAACGATTGAATCCTCCGGAAGCACCTGCCGGCCCGAGCAGTAGGGACAACCTTGTTTCTCGATCGCTCGGGTTGCAACGCTAGCTTGCCACGCATGCCGGTGATCCTTCCTGCACCTCCACCAAGCCCGGTAGCTGCTATTGTACGGAACCTCATCCCGCTTGAATTTGACGTTCTTCGTTGGATGCCATTCTTCGGCGAGTTCGAGTGAGTACGCCACCAACAGTGGTACGCGGATACCGGTATGCTGCAGCGTTCTGCCCATATCTACTCCCTTGCTTTTTTAACAGTCACTTAACGCAGCGATAGGTTCGCTTTCTTTTTGCCAACAGTCTCTTCCTACTTATTAGGTCATTTCGGTTGCAGCAAAGCAAACTTTATCGTCCCCTCAATTTATCAAGAACCTGCTTAACCCAAGAGACCGAAAAAGGAACCGGAGTTCATTGTTGGGCTCGCGGAGGATACTCAGCCCTGCTTCGCTGTGGAATTGAACCGGAAACGGTTCAGACCAGGGCCGTTGGAGGCCGAGACAGATTGCCAAGACAGGCCTGTCGATTGTTGGTGTGGTTCCGGTTTCCCGAACTACTTCCTGCGGTGGGTTGAACGGTCGCTGGAACATCATGCACGCGTTTGCTTCGACGATGGAACGTTGGCAGAGTCTTTTCAGGACGACTGAGATTGAACTCCGCCGTACACACTGGAGAAGATATGGTTGCTTGCTAGGCTGGTCACTCTTTCTTCGGCAATTCGGGCCGCTCACGGTGACGAAACGGAAGACTCCACCTCTTCGCAGGAAACAGGAAAACTCATCTCGCACGGGTTCGAAGGGCTCGCCCAATAGTGCGAGTGCGGATGGCGAATGAATGGGGAATTGCCTATGGATGTTCCAACGCAATTGCCCGTGATACCTTGATTCGCATGACTGACACATCTTCGACCGTCCGTAGTTTACGTCGCGTGTTTCGAGAGAGCATTGTGGCTCGCGATCTCGCCGAGCCGCTTGCTTCTTTTGATGACACCGCCGCACTCGACACACTGCGTGAGTTCATGCTGGACCGGCCGTTGTCGGTACTGGGCATTCGTCACAAGGGCGTTGTCGCTGGTCTCTTGCATCAAGACCAAATTGATGACCGACCGATCAACGAGCAAATGTTACCGCTTGCCGAAGTGGCGGTGGTGGAAACGACGACACCGGTGCAACAAGTCGTTGGTCTTTTGGACGAGACGTCGTTTGTTTTGGTTTCGACGCTGGGCCAGCCAGTTGGTGTGATCATGCGAGGTGACTTAGAGAAGCCACCCATGCGCATGTGGTTGTTCGGCACGATCACTCTGTTTGAGATGAGCATCACACGCGTGCTCCAGCAAGCGTTGCCCAGCGATGCTTGGCGCGAACTTTTGTCGCCGACCAGGATCGAGAAAGCGGAACAACTGCAGGCCGAAAGAGTACGACGAAACCAGCAGGTGCAATTGGTCGACTGCTTGCAATTGTCAGACAAAGGTCAGTTGTTTGCGAAGTCAGACGAGCTAAGAAAACTGTTTTGGAATCGCTCACGAAATGAGATCCGCCGCATCGTCAAAGAGCTTGAAAGCCTTCGCAATAACCTGGCGCATTCCCAGCCCTACACCCAGGAGAACTGGAATGCGATCTTGCGACTCGCTGGATCATTGGATGGATTTCTCTCCAACCAGACTGAATACGTCGCGACCGATAGCTTGCAACCCTACGAGAGTGACGAGATTCGATAGCATCCTGTGATTGCGTGGAACACAGGCTGGAAGCCTATGCCACCATTTCGATCCGACACCTCTCCTTCGCCCGTTGCTAAACTGAGCCGGCAATGTTGTCGTCATTCTCTTGAAAAGACCATTCCATGGCCGATTTCACCCCAACCCAGGGCCGGTATCTTTCTTACATCCATGCCTACACCGCTGGTTTCGGTTTGCCGCCCGCGGAATCTGAAATTGCGGAGGCCATCGGTGTCTCACCACCGTCGGTCAACCAGATGATGAAGATGCTGCAAAAGAAAGGACTCATTCATCGCGAGCCTGGGGTTCCACGATCGATTCAGATTCTCATTGACGAATCGCTGATCCCCAAATGGTCTGGCGGCAAGATCACTCGGGTCGTCCGTGAGTGGGTGATGACGAATCCCGATACAAAGAAGCAAGCCCGGCCAACTCTCGCGAACAAGAAACACAAGCCACCCGCTGAAATCTACGTCATCAAGATCACGCTGTCGGGTTCCAAACCGCCGATTTGGCGACGCATCGAAACTGGTGACGTTTCCCTCGCCAAACTGCATGAGTTGATTCAGGCCGCAATGGGCTGGACGAACTCTCACCTGCATCAGTTTGTAATCGGGGAAGCCTGCTATGTGGATCCGCGTGGTCTCGAGCATGGGATGATGGAGTGGGCCCAATCCTACTCAGGAATCACGATTGCTAAGCTGGTTGCAATGCAAGGTGCCAAACTGAAGATGCAATACGACTATGATTTCGGCGATGGCTGGGAACACAAAATCGTGCTGGAGAAAATCGTTGTTCCCAAACCCGACGTCACCTATCCACGTTGCACCGCCGGTAAAAACGCGTGTCCGCCGGAGGACGTTGGCGGCATCTGGGGCTACTACGAATACCTCGAAGCGCTCAGCAATCCCAAGCATCCTGAGCATGAGGAGCACATGCAATGGAGCGGCCCATTCGACGCGACTGAATTTGACAATTTAGAAGCAACGCATCTCATGCAGACGGGAATGCCGTCCTGGTAGAGAGACTCAGTTCAATAGCCCACGTTTCCGCAACGACGACTTGAGCATGCTGAGCGTGGGGTGGGCTTTGGCCATCTTCTCGGCACAATTGTGAGCAAGCTTCTTTCCCTTCTCTCCTCCGATGGCTTCGCGAAGATCGGCGAGGATTTCGGCGGCGGCTTTGTAGTTTTCCGTGCCGCGAGCAGCCACGGTCTTCTCAGCTTTGGCGAGCCAGGTCTTGGGCGACGCTTTCATCTTTTCCATTCGCGTTTGGCGTTCTTTCTCTGCCTTCGCAGCTTCTCGCTTGGCCCTTGCGAGTTCTTTTTTCCTTTTCGCTGCGTTCGCCTTCTCTCGCAATTCATTCGCCGAAAGAAGCAGCTCATCAAGCGAGTGGCCTCGCACCGTCGTGGGCCAATCAGCGGCCGATCCAGAATCGCGAATCTCGGCAAGCAATTCGGCTTTGAGTGACGCAGGATCCTCTTTCAACAACCGGCGCAATAGAGCACGCGAACGCGCCTCGCTGATCGAACGGGACCATTCCTGAATCGGATCTTCTTCGTCGGTCTGCGGGACAAGCTTCGGCACGCCATCCGCTGCGGCTTTCAACGTCAACGGATCCAATCCAAAGAGCGGCAGCAAATCGCTGCTGCCTGATGGCATCGTGTCCAGACCGTGCGGCACAGGAGGTTCAATGGTCTGCTCCGGGTCTTCGTTGTCATCGTACGCAGCACACAACCACAACAGGTACAACGCTCGCAAATCCCCGCCGATCAGTTGCTCACGGACTTTCGCCAGCGAATCCAAGTAATCATCAAAATCCCAGACGTCCTCGATCTCACCAGGTTCAAGAAAAGGGCAAACTTTCAGTATCCCGGCTTTGCCTTTGGGATCTTTCTTCCAAGCAATCCCGTCGCAGTTGAGAAACGGTTTGAGCGTCGACTTTGAAAAGGGGAGGCCGCTGGGCAAGCGCAGTTTGATCTCACGACAACCGTAGTTCGCGTAGGCTAGATGCACATCAAAGCCACACCGCAGCAGGCCATCAACGTCACCACCAAACGAACTGTAGTGATACTCAACCGACATCTCCCACCGAGAAAGCTCTGAACGCGACGATTGCTGTGCAGCAAACTCAAGTTGTTTATCATCTAGTGCACGATCAACGGCACGAAAGGCCACGTATTGGTATTCGCTCATAGGATCTTGTTGTTGTGGACGTCCAAAAGGCGACGGGGCATTATTGCGTCGCGGATGGTCTTCGTCCCTGCTTCGTCTTGAAACGGAAGAGGAAACGGTTCAGCTCGGGTCCGCAGGTGGATGATACGGATTGTCAGAGGTGGGCAGATCCGTTGCAACATTGATTTCGTCTTCGGGCGTGGCTTCGAGTGGCGGAGCGACTGGTCGCTGGAACATCATGGCACGGATCACGAACAGAGCCACGGCGACAACGCAGAAAAGCGAAAAGGCCTGGAAGCCGTAGATCAGTGGACCAAAGGCTCGGTTGGCGCCATCAACAATCAATCCCATGTGGCCTTCTTGGGTCATCTCAGCCGGATAGCCCCAGGAAAAACCATTTGTCCGCGACGATTCCCAGATCTGCTCAAACGGGTCCATTGACATTGAATCCTTCACAAGACATATCGCAAACTGCGACGCATGCTCGCGACTGATCTCGACAAGCTTGCATAAACAAACCAATCGGCTCGACAGAATCAATCACGCCCAAGTAGCTTGGCAAGATCTCGAATCAACCCTACGGAGATCATGTAGATGGCAAACGCAACGCATGCGATCACGGCCCATAAAAACACCACGCCGCGCATCATTTCCAAGTAGGTAGCCCGCCCGGATGAATTCCATGCATGAACATAACACAACACGAAAAGCGAAACACAAAGAGCAGCCCCAACCATTGCAACGTTTGCGCGTATGATCCCCCCATGGTGTTGCAGTGACTCAGCGAGGGTGCGAAGAAAAAGCAGCATTGAAACGCAGGCCGAAACGAACAGGATCATGCTCGTCCATGCAAGCAAACGCATAAGGACGGACAACGCACTCGACTCAGTGGCCTGAAGACCAACGCTAAGAAATACCCCAATTACAAAACCGCCCAGCACAAGGACTGAGGCGATTCCCAAAACAAGCGTGCCGGTTGCATACAACCTGGAACCAAGAGATTCAGGACCAGTGATGCACAGCCCCGTTCCGGCAAGAATGCCCGCAACACAACAGCACGCAAAGATCACGAGCGGCCCCATCGGAATTCCGATCTCAGAGATCACCCCGACCGCTTCACACGCCGCTTCCATTAGCGGCAGCAACCCGACTACCAGTAGAGCAATCATGCTCCAGTGGATAGTGAGTAACCCTGCACGTAGCCCCTGGGAATCCGAAACAACAACACCAGAATCCGCCGATGCCATTTCTTGCAACAAAGCACGCCTCCATTGCCACAACTTCAAGACTAAAAAGGAAAAAGCGAGCATAGCAAGACTACCGTAAAAAGAACGAACGATGAAATTGAATCGGTCCTCTCGCCATTTCTCCAATGCTTTTTCGTTCGCTATCTCTTGCCTCCGCTTCTGATTCGCTGCTGCCTTGGCGAGGTTGGCTTTTTGCTCCGCCTGCTGCAATTTTGCCGTGATTTGATTTCGAACCGAATCTTTGTTTTGCTGAAGGCTCAGAAAGGTCGCCTCCGGGATTTCAACGATCATTGAATATCTGAGCGAATCGGCAACCTCTCTTCCCTCACTGGTAGCGACTGCTGTCACGTTCACCGGCTGCAGAAAACATCGCCCGGTCGGCGGTTTGCCAAATGCCTGTTTGAAGTACGTCACCGCCTTTTGTTCATGAGAATCCAGTCTCTCGGGAGAAAGCATGGCAATTTTATTCTGAATTGCTTCTTCCAACTGTTTCGCTGAAACCCGCGCCGTACCACTCGATGCATCTACGACAGCACGATCTTTCCCATAGATGCATGGCACCGAAACGGCAAATCTTACTTCGGGCAATGGTGCCCACAACTCATGTTTGAGAACGATCTCTTCGTCAACAAGCGAGATCGCCAAAAATGTCTGTTGCTTCTTCAAACGCGGTATTTTCTCAACCTGCTCTCGAATCGAATCGCCAAAGTCAATCACATGGAGAAAACCCTCTGACGCAATGACCACACGATGATGGGCGTTCGCCATTGCAAGCGGGATGTTGTTGTCGTCACCCAAATAGAACTGTGTCCTCAATGGCTTGTATCGTCCGAATAGTGCATATCCGAAAGCCTTCCCAGATGACGTTTCACGCCGTTTCCAAACGACCCTCTCCCCTTGCATCCTGAAGTACTTGCCATCAACTTTTCCGATGTCGTATTCTGCGAGAGGGGATGTCTGATGTTTGCAAAACACTTTCGCCACGAGATCCATCCCTACCTCTTCACTCGCGTAACCCTTCGGCGATACGACCACGGTCAATGGAAGATCACGACACGCCATGCTGGCAATCGGTCTCACGTCCTGTATTCCCATTCGCCAAAAACCAAACAGCTGCTCCCTTGCCATGCGTCCGTCCACGATCAACAAAGGGTTCATCGCTTCGCCAAACATCATACCGTCCAAATGCCAAGCTCCCTCAACTGCAAAAACCTCAGCATGCCGCCGCAATGGAGCATTTTTCGAAAGCGTTGCAGGATCAAGGCCGGCCCAACGCTTGGAATCGGTCAAGTCCTTTAAGTTGAGTCGCAGATGTCCTTCTGATGAGCAAACGAGTCGATTTGCCACGACCTCCAACTGCCCAAAGCAATCTTCGTGGCTTTGAGTGTCAAGAAGTTCATGAGTGCGTGCATCCAACGCACTGATTTCACCGGTATCCAAAGTTGCAATGTACAAGCGTTCTTGTCCGATTCCAAATCCGTATGCCTTGGCTGGCAAATCAGTTTGTTCAAGCAGCCTACGGGAATCAAGATCGACGGTTACTAACCGGACCACCGCTGTGCCGAGTTGTTTCTCTCCATCATCGAAACCGGCAGGAAGCAACTGAGCACATAGTGCCAGGTCACCCTCGGTGTTGACATGAACGATCGGCGTTGGCATCGAAAGCTTCAGCGAGAACGTTTCATTCGTTGTAGAAGTGTCCGATTCCTGGGCTCTCGCCAGAGACATCACTGGAACGATCGCCCATAACAGAAAGAAGATTCGGATCCAACGCAGCATCGTAGACACTCGAAAAAGATGAAGGGGGAACGGTTCAGTTCGGATCAACAGGGACAACATGGATTGTCGGAGGCAGGGGAATCCGATGCAACAATAGTTTCAATTTTCTGCATGGATGCGTCAGTTCGTGCAGCAAATTGTTTGTGGACTGCGAGTCGGTGTACGCTGACTCTTGTTATGGGCGGGGAAACCGGAACCTTGTGTAGACCACTGACTAAGATCGCGACATCGATCGTCGAAGTAATTCGGCGCGGTCAAGCCTACAAGTTCATTTCGCAACTTGGACCGAGATCGGACCTGGGTTTCCGATTCGATCCTCGTCATACATGTTTCGCAAGCACACCAGAAAACGCTGACTTGCCGGCGGACAAAATGGATGTGACGAGGGTGCGGTTGCCGCTAGGCGGATCGCCGTTTCCGATTCTCCCTCCATGTCGACCGCGAATTGTTTGACTTGGCCGCCTCCCTGGATTCGCGACGGGCACCGGCCTCGTCCCCTTACTTTGCAAGCTGAACGCGAAACCCTGGAGTGCTACCGGAAGAAGGTGACAACGTTTCATCGCTGCCTGGGACGATGCGTCAGTCAGCCATCAGCTCAGGGTCATCGAGATCGGTTTGGATCCAGCGGTCGGAGACGTGAATGTCGGTTGTCTCGAGCGTCCCAGGTCCGAGGTTGTGATATTTGTGGGGCACATTGGCTGGGCCGAGCAAGATGTCGCCCGCTTTGGCTTCGACCTTCTTCTCACCAATCGTGAAGAGAGCGTGACCGCTGCGAACGATGAACATTTCGTCGTAGGGATGAACGTGCCAGAGAGGCCCAACTCCAATCTCGTCGGTGCGATAGAACAACACCGTCACTCCCGTCCCGATATCCCCTCCCTGAACGACGCCCTTCCAATGTTGATCGTGCGACGCCCAGTCGGAACGGTGAAGAACAACCGGCTCACGATTTGGTGAGTCAGCAATTTGAGTGCCGTCGCCCATGACTAACCTCCAAGGAATTTGTGGTGGGTAGTGATCGAATGACAATCCCCTGATACGCGTGAGCACCGATAACGGCTAGCAACTAACCGCCGATGAAGCATTTGAAACAGGCCGTCGCTCTTTTCAGCAGATCGCTGCCGCGTACCATTTTCCAATGAGCATCCTTGCCAAAGATCCGCCGGCACGCCTCTGTTTGCCTATCGTGGTTTTGCGACGTTACTAGCTGAGACGACGAGAAACCGCGGCGGTGCAAAACAACCGATCAATTGCCACAAGTAATCGAGAATGGCAGGAAGCTCGTGATGTCGATCGCTGCTAGCGGTCGATTTCGCCAGTCCGAAGTGAACTGGGGTGCTTGGAGTTACCCAGCGTTCAGTTGCCATCTTGTTGACCCAACCATTGCAAAATGGCTTGATTGGTTTGCTCCGGTTTTTCTTGCTGGATCCAATGGCCGCAGTCCAGACTGACCACATCCGCGCTGGGAACGAACTCGGTCAATCTTTCAAACTTCGGGATCATGTCTTGTTCGCCATAGATCATCAGTGTGGGCTGCTGAATGATCGGGTTGACGTCCGCCAGCAACCGCCAGTTTCGGTCGAGGTTTCGATACCAGTTGATACTGCCAGTGAACCCCGTCGATTCAAAGGCGGAGACAAAGACAGCCAGATCGTTGTCACTCATCAGCGGTTCGCCCCGCGGCGTTTCAGCCTGGGCAAGATTGATCATCATCATGCCTGGCTCAGGAGGAGCGGGCGGCACGTTCTTGCGAAACAAGTTGCGAAGAAACTGGGAGGTGTTCTCCTCCATCACCGCATTCGCGACTCCAGGCTGGCGATTGAAGTGAACGAAGTAGTTGTCGCCGCCGAAAATCTCTTCCAAAAACTCAATCCAGGGCTTTTCGCCTCGTTCTTGGTAAGGCAAAGCAAGGTTGATCACTCGATTGACTCGTTCGGGATGAAGTAGCGTCAGCCCCCAAACCACCATCGCACCCCAGTCATGACCAACAAAGGTGGCGTCGTCGTATCCGAAGTGATCGAGAAGAGCGACGAGGTCGCTCGCCAAATGTTCGATGTCATAGTCCGTCACTTCGGTGGGACAGGATGAGTTTCCGTAGCCACGTTGGTTGGGGACGATAACATGGTATCCCGCCGCGGCAAGAACCGGCATCTGATGACGCCACGAAAATGCGTGTTCCGGCCAACCGTGACAAAGCACGATCGGATTCCCTGCGTTTTCTTGACCTGCCTCAAAGACTTCGAGTTCCACGCCGTTGACCGAAACGAGGGTGGGTTTGGGAAAGTCGGTTGTGTTGGACACTGCGATACCTTGTTGTTTCTTCGGGGCGAATCAGTTGGACTTGTGTTGCAATATCGAGTGCTGCTTGCAAACACGGACACGCATAGCGTAGAACCTAACGGTGCCAAAACCTGTCACCATTCACCGTGGTTTCTAAATTGAATGCTCGCCCCCGACAAGACGCGATCGTGCGTCTTCTCCGCCGCAAAGGAACTTCGACGGTCGCTGAGTTAGCGACTCAGGTTGGTGCGTCCCGACGAACGGTCTTGCGTGACATCGGCACTCTTCGCGCCCAAGGCTTTGTCATTCATTCGGAACCCGGGCGTGGGGGCGGCCTGCAACTCGATCCGCAATCGGTTTTGACCACCGCGAGGCTGTCGGTCTCGGAAGTCTTTGCACTGATCATCAGCGTTTCGGCAATGCGTGCCACGGGGAGCTTTCCCTTTTTCGGTCTCGCCGACGCTGGGCTCGCGAAGCTCGAGAAAGCTCTGCCGACGGACAAGATTCGCGACTTGCGCCGACTTCTGAATTGTCTGTACGTTGGGAAACTTTCACCACGGGTGAACATTTCGGACATGGGAACGATGACCCCGCAGCTTCTGCCCGCATTCGAGACCGCTTTCCTACGGCGGTTGCATCTACGGTTCCAATACCGAGATGCAAAAGGGGCAGAAACGCACCGGAACATTGAACCGCAAGCAGTCCTGATCTTGCCGCCTCTGTGGTACTTGGTGGCCTGGGATCCTGCCCGCGAAGATTTTCGCCACTTCCGAATGGATCGAATTAGCAAACCGGAATACGTCGACGGCGAAACGTTCCGGCGACGCCATGTCCCGTTTGAAGATCACGTTCGCCCAATCCGCAAGCAACCTCACTGACATCGAAACAGGCTTGATCTTGGATGAGTCCCGTTCGGCCCGGGAAATCAACCCGAGTCGCCTACGCATCATTCATCGAGATCTTGTTCGATACAATTTCTGATTCACGACCGAACCGCCTCCGGATTCCAGCGACGTTTGCCATCGCCACTCGAGCGGACGTCAACCCAAACACTTTGCCATCGCCATGTTCCGACGCAGCAAACCGACCTCCGATTCTGCGGACGCTTCTGCCGAGACCTCCGAGCCGAGGTCTAAGAAGAAGCGGATGCTCGCGGCGTTTGTGATGTTCATGCACGTGCTCGGAGCGTTGACGTCCATTCAAGCTGTGATGTCGACTCGCACATCGCAGGGAGCGGTGGCCTGGGCGGTCAGTCTCAACACGCTGCCATACGTTGCCGTTCCCGCTTACTGGGGACTCGGGCAATCCAAGTTCGATGGATACGACTTGCTGCGACGTAGCGAACAGCTTGCAAGCAGTGACTTTGCCAATCGAACTCGAATGGAACTTGAGGAAGACAACCTGTTGCTCGTGCCTCAAACGCCCTACGAGGAAAGCCAGTCGCGTCTCCTGAACAGCCTTTCGCGACTACCGATCACGACAGGCAACTCCGCCAAATTGTTGATCGATGGAAAAGAAACATTCGACGCGATTCTGGACGGCATCGATGAAGCGGAAGACTACGTGCTCTTTCAGTTCTACATTTTGCGGGACGACAACCTCGGACAAAAATGCAAAGCCGCGTTTCTCAAGAAAGCCGCCGAAGGCGTTCGAGTGTATGTGCTCTATGACGAACTCGGCAGCAAAGACCTTTCGCCGGAATACATCGATGAGCTACGCAGCGGCGGCGTCGAGATCTTTCCCTTCAATACAACCCAAGGGAAAGGCAATCGGTTCCGACTGAATTTCCGGAACCACCGAAAAATCGTGGTGGTGGATGGAAAGGTTGCATTTGTTGGTGGGCACAACGTCGGGGATGAGTACCTTGGCGATCACCCCGTGCTGACACCATGGCGTGACACTCACGTTGAACTTCGCGGCCCAGTGGTTCTCTGTATTCAAACGCCGTTCGTGGAAGATTGGAACTGGGCGACAGGGTCTCTGCCCGAACTGCAGTGGGATCCCAAACGAGAAGAAGGCGGCGAGGTTGTCGCTGCTTGCTTGCCCACCGGACCAGCCGACACGCTGGAAACAGGAACGCTGTTTTTCTTGCAAGCAATCAATTCCGCCAAAGATCGATTGTGGATCGTCAGTCCCTACTTCATTCCTGACGAGCAATTGATGTCGGCGTTGCAACTGGCAGCGCTCCGCGGAGTGGATGTCCGAATTCTGATCCCACAAAACCCGGATCATTTGCATGTGTATTGGTCCGGGATTTCCTACCTCGAAGAAGCCAAGGAGGCAGGCATTCAAATCTATCGCTACCAGCCAGGTTTCTTGCATCAAAAGGTTTGGTTGATCGACGACTCAATCTCATTGATCGGGACTGCGAATCTCGACAACCGTTCGATGAGGTTGAACTTCGAAATCACGATGCTGATGATCAACCAAGAATTCGCGAAGAAGGTCGAAACGATGCTGGAAGCGGATTTTGCCAAGAGCGAACTTGCATCGGCCGCGGAGTACACCGAAAGCTCGCTTCCGTATCGATTCTTGGTCCGAGTCTGCCGCCTTCTCGCCCCGATTCAATAAAACATGACCGACCTTTCCGCGTGGTTGACGCAGCACAAAGAAGGCATGCAGTGGGCGGCGGCCATTTCGGTGGTGGTCTTCTTCGGCAGCCTTCTTATCGTCCCCTGTTTGGTGATCCGTATTCCGGCTGACTATTTCGCGAAACCTCATCGACCACGAACGATGTTTGCGGATCGACATCCGTTGCTGCGTTGGTCCGGGCTGATCATCAAGAACTTACTGGGTGCATCCTTGGTGCTTGCCGGAATCGCCATGCTGGTTCTTCCTGGCCAGGGGCTGCTGACCGTGGTAATCGGGATTTTGCTATTGGACTTTCCCGGCAAGCATCGATTGGAAGCAAGAGTCATACGGATTCGCCCCGTACGGAAATCGATCAATTGGCTGCGTGAGAAAGCGAATGCACCACCGCTGGTGATCGAACGCATCGACGAAGATCGCCATTGATCAAGGACAATGGGATCTGACGCTGAAACGCGGACGCTACGAACCGATGAAGACGAGGCTTCTGCATGGTTGCATCAGACCAACCACGCTTCCTCCGCTTTGATTCTCAAAACCTAATTGAAGAAGCCGACGACGAGCGTGGCGACCGTGACGAGGCCGAGGATGACCACCAGCAGATTTGGCATGACTTTCATTTTCTTCTTCAGCGACGGGCCGAACTGACCGATCAGCAAGAGCGAAACGACGATTCCAAGAATCGCCCCGGCTGTCATGCCTCTCGCGATCAGAAACGCTGAGAGCAGCAGGAGCCCGCCAGTGATGCTGCCGGCAATCAAAGAAGCCTTGCTTTGAGCTTTGACGTAGCCCATCACTCCCCCAAAGACGACGAAAGCTCCGAAGATTGCCGTCACGATTACCGAAAAGTCCACGCAAGTCTCTTTTGTTTCAAATGCCAACTCATGGCAGAATCGTGTCCGTGGAATCGAACACCGATCCATTCGTGCAAGCTGCCTTTCGCCGAATTGTAAAGCAATCTCCGATTGGCACCATCCATCACCACAGCGATGAATGATTGCAGACACTCGCTCGTGACGCCGAAGGGCATGGGTTCCCAACTCGATTTCGCAACGATGAGATTTTCAAGATGCGGAGGTGCTCAGATCGGAATGGGTCAGGCGACTGAGCCCTTGTAGACCGGTTGGTGGTTCAATCTGCCACGGAATCACGGCGACTCGGTTGGCATGAACCTCGCTGACTTCACGCAAGTACGGTTGCTCATGCGATTGCCGTTGTTTCATCAGCGGATCGGTCAATGGCAGCGGGGACAACACTTGATTGACGACCCAAGCGTAAGGTTCGATCTCGGCTCGACGCAAATCACGTTGAAGCGAGGCCGCTTCATGCACCGGCGTCGATTCAGGAAGAGTCACAATCAACACGCGCGTGAAGTCTGGATCGCGAAGCCTTGGCAGCAGGTTCTCAACCGCCTCGGGCATTTCACTGGTTTGCCGTGTGACTTCGCGGTGGTAGGCCAACGCGGAATCCAGCAGCAACACCGTGTGACCCGTGGGAGCCGTGTCGAGCACCACAAATTTATTGGTGCCACTGGCAACGGCATCGGCGAACGCGCGGAAGACGGCAATCTCTTCCGTGCAAGGTGAACGCAGGTCTTCTTCCAGCAGTGCCTTGCCTTGTGCGTCGAGGTCTTTGCCAGCCTTGCCCAAGACCTCTGCCGAATACTTGGCCGTTTCAGCTTCGGGATCAATGCGGCTGACGGACAGATTCGGCAAGCGTTCGTCATTCATGGCTGCCGCAAGATGAGCCGCCGGATCAGTCGTGGATAGATGGACGTCGTAGCCGCGTTCCGCAATGGCAACCGCGACGGCGGCGGCAACGGTGGTCTTGCCAACGCCACCTTTCCCCATCGCCAAGATCACACCGTGCCCCGGAGCGACCAAGTCATCGATCAACTCAGATAGCATTGGCAGATCGCCCACCTGTTCCGAGCCATTCTCGGCGGCGTCCGCAATCGATACGGAGTCGACTGTCCCGAGCAAGCGCAAGGACTCGATCCCAAGCATTCCATTGGGACTGAGCGGAACGATCGTTTGCGGCAGAGCGTTCAGGCCATCGGGAATTGCGTCCAGCGCCGTGGAACCTCGCTGTTGCAGGGCGACGGCATAGCTGTCACTCGAGTCGATGGCTTGGAACACTCCGTTGACGACGAGATGTTGATTGTTCACTCCCAGTTCCGCCAGCTCAGTGCTGGTTCGATCAGCTTCACGCAGAGCACTTGGTTCAGCTCGCGCGACCAACACAAGCGTGGTCGCGGCGGAATCACCGAGCGCTTTCACCGATTCTTGGTAGAGCTTCTGCTGAGCCTGCAATCCAGCGAGTGGCCCAAGGCAGCTCGTCCCCGTTGTGTTCTGCTCCATGAAACCATCCCACGCCGATGGCAACGTGAGCAATCGCAACGTGTGTCCCGTTGGCGCGGTGTCAAAAACGACGTGGTCAAATTCAGCGGTGGCGGACGGATCACCGAGCAAGCGAGAGAACTCATCGAAGGCAGCGATCTCAAGCGTGCAAGACCCCGAGAATTGTTCTTCCATGCTCTTCACGGCCGCGTCAGGCAGCAACCCACGATACGGTCCGACCATCCGCTCGCGATATTCTGCCGCCGACTTTTCAGGGTCCAAGTTCATCGCAAACAGCGTTGGTGTTTCCGGAACCGCGGTCGGATGGTTTCCCAAAGAGACACCCAACACCTCATCAAGATTGGAGGCTGGGTCGGTGGAAACCAACAAGACTCTCTTGCCAGCATCCGCGAGCTTCACCGCGGTAGCACATGCCACTGAGGTTTTTCCGACGCCACCTTTACCGGTGAAGAACAAATTGCGGGTGGGATGATCTAAGAATTTCATGGTTCAGTTCCTTTGGGGTTTCACTTCATCTGCTTAGCAACAGCCACTTGTTCCGCAGCAGTCGTCACCTGGTTTTGCAACCGGCAACAATTGCTTGGGTGCAGTTCCTTCCATCCATCCGGCGAAATCTTCGCGGGTTGGATAGGTGGCTTGGCTGACGATTTCTCCGTCGACAAGAACAACCGGCAAGCAGTCCGTTCCGGTGGTGCTCAACAGTTGATGAACCAACTTGTTCTCAATGAAGGCCTGAGGCTGCTGCGCGAGGTTGAAACGATCCACTTGATGGCCTTGCCCTTTGATCCAATCGAGATCCGCCGCGAACTTTGGTAGCACGGGATCGACATCGGGACCGCAGACGCCGGTCGAGCAGCACATTGGCTTGTCATAAACTTGAACGTTCTTCATCGTTTTCATCTCCGAAAGAGTTGATCTATCAAAAAGGAACTTGGCTGGAACGACGTGGCCTCGGCTCCGCTCAGCAGTGTGCTTACTCACGAACCATCGCAAATCGCCGAAACACGATCAGTCGCTACAAAATTTTTCGAGTGTCCACGGCTCTCCATGGCGAGACACACCGAATTGGCGGTGGAGCCTGTCTTGCCAACCAAACACCCTATCGTCGATCAACGATACGCCGCTGCACTTTTTCTGTCAATTCGATTCTTCACGATCAAGTTCAAATGGGCGGCGCAACCCGGGCTTTCCGTTTGACCTGCGATCACCAAGCAAAACACGCAGGGCGACGAACGGTGGCCATCGAAGCTCGCATGAATCGGTCGATCCGAAGCAATGCTGCAGATTTCCAAGAAAACCTCCATTGACATGTCGCGATGTTCCGATATCTTGACATAACGTTCAATGGAGAAAACATGTCAACAAAAACAACTTTGAAAAAGGCTTCGAAATCGCCTGGCAAACCGCCCGGTCGCGTGGAGGACTTTGCCGACGCGGCGGAGTGCTTGAGAACGATCGCGCATCCCGTCCGTCTGCGGATCGTGCAGCTTTTGTTGCACGGCAGGTACACGGTCGGTGAATTAGCAGCCGATTGTGAAATTCAAGACAACGTGGGTTCGGAACACTTGCGACTGCTTCAGCGATGTGGCTTTCTCACCAGCGAACGAGACGGTCGGCGGGTTTACTACAGCGTCGCGGAGCCCCACCTAGAGAATCTGATGGATTGCATCGAAGGACGGTTCTTGCCAAACGTACAAAAGTGACGCAGCGGCCGGGCCCTTTTTTTGGATCGACACATCGTCGCATCGCGATATTTAGAACACTCGATACTTACGAACCTACTAAGCAACAGAAAACGGACAATTCAATGCAAACGATTGATGTGAAACAACTCGCCCAGAAGCAAGCCGCCGGTGGCGTCGACTTGATTGACGTCCGTATGCCGACCGAGTACCGCGAGGTCCACGCTGTTGGAGCGGTCAACGTGCCGCTCGATTCGCTGGATCCGAAATCCGTCGCAGCATCCATGGGCGGGGACTCGGCAAAGCCGATCCATGTGATCTGCAAAAGCGGCGGTCGGTCGAGCAAAGCGACGCAAAAGTTTCTCGACGCGGGAGTCACCCATGTAGTCAACGTCGATGGCGGAACAAACGCTTGGATCAACGCCGGTTTGCCAGTCGTGCGTGGCAAGAAGGCTATCTCGCTTGAACGACAAGTTCGAATCCTGGCTGGGTTCTTGGCACTGCTGGGTTCGGTGTTGGGTTACTTCGTTCACCCATACTTCTTCGCGCTATCTGGTTTCATTGGTGCGGGCCTGATGTTCGCTGGGATCACGGACACGTGCGGCATGGGCATGATGCTATCCAAAATGCCTTGGAATCAATGCGGAGATTCAGGGTCATGTTCGGTCTAGCAATCCTGTTTGGCGGCATCGTCGGATTTGCACTCGGCTTGACCGGTGGCGGCGGCGGTGTATTCGCGGTCCCGTTGTTGGTCTACGGACTGGCGGTGGCGCCACGCGAAGCCGTCGGAATTTCACTGGCATCCGTGGGCGGTACCGCTCTGTTCGGCGCGGTACCGCGACTGATCCGAGGGGAAGTTGAACTGCGAACAGGTTTGTTGTTTGCCGTCGCTGGAATGCTCGGTGCCCCTTTGGGTTCTTACCTGTCAACATTGGTTCCCGAACATGTGCTGCTGATGATGTTCGCGATCTTGATGCTGGTTGTTGCACAACGAATGTGGGCGAAGACAAAAAACCCAAAACTCCCCAGCGGTGTTTGCAACACCGAATCACAGTCGAGCCGCGATCGGAGTGCTTGCCAGCGTGATGAAGACGGAACGCTTCGCCTGACCTCCAAATGCGCTCGGTTATTGGTCTTGGTCGGACTGATGACCGGTGTGCTCTCGGGAATGTTCGGCGTCGGCGGCGGATTCGTCATTGTGCCCGCATTGGTTTTGTTCAGCGGCATGGCAATCCATCAAGCCGTCGCGACGTCGTTGTTCGTGATCGTGCTTGTCAGCATCAGCGGCGTGACGTCGCACTTGGTCAACGGCAACGAACTGTCGCTGGAGACAACGCTGCAATTCTTGCTGGGAGGTTTTGCAGGAATGTGGCTTGGTGGCATCGTTTCCAAGCGTCTGAAAGGCCCCACCCTTCAAAAGATATTTTCGGTCGCCGTCGTGATGGTGGCGGCTTTTGTAATCGTTCAATCGGTCGTTTCTTAGTCTCACCTTCGTTCCAAAGGGGAACCCAACCATGTTGCTCAAATACTTCTACGATCAAAAACTCGCCCACGCGTCATACCTGGTTGGATGCCAGCGTGCCAACGTCGCAGTGATTGTTGACCCGGGCCGAGACATCGACCAATACATCGAGATGGCTCAGCGTGAAGGAATGAAGATCACAGCAGTCGCGGAAACACATATTCACGCGGACTATGTTTCCGGAGCTCGCGAATTGGCTGACCGTGTGGGAGCCAAGCTTTATGTCTCTGACGAAGGGCCCGCGGAATGGAAATACCTGTATTTGGACGGATACGATCATCAGCTGGTCCATGACGGCGACCACTTCTTGATCGGCAACCTCAAATTCGATGTGCTCCATACCCCGGGACACACGCCTGAAAGCATTTCGTTTTTGCTGACGGACCAAGGTGGCGGAGCCGATGAGCCCATGGGGATTTTCACCGGCGACTTCGTCTTTGTCGGTTCCATCGGTCGCCCGGACTTGCTCGAAGAAGCCGCCGGTTTGCAAGGGACCGCGGAGCCGGGAGCTCGGGATTTGTTTCATTCCGCCGAACGATTCAAGTCGATGCCCGAGTACTTGCAGGTTTGGCCCGCCCACGGAGCAGGCAGTGCTTGTGGCAAAGGCCTGGGCGCGATTCCGTCCTCCACCGTCGGGTACGAAAAGCGGTTTAACCCAGCGTTGCAATTCAACGACGAAGAACAATTCGTCAAATACATCCTGGCTGATCAGCCGGAGGCTCCCAAGTACTTCGCGGTGATGAAACGCGTCAACAAAGAAGGCCCGAAGATTCTGGGGGCAGGCCACCATCATTCGATGCTGGATGTCGCGAAACTCTCAGCAGCGGTCGATTCGGGAACGGTCATCGACCTCACCCCGGCTCCTGAGTTCGCGAAAGGTCACGTTCCTGGATCCATCAACATTCCAATTGGCATGTTGGCGGCATGGGCGGGCTGGTTGGTCGACTATGACCGACCGACGCATTTGATTTGCAAGCCAGAACAACTGGAAGAAGCGGCTCGCGTTCTGCACAAGATCGGTGTCGAAGAAATCGTTGGCGCATTCGACACCGACGATGTGCGCAATTCTGGGTTGGCAAACGAAGTCTACCCGACCGGAACACCAGCGGACTTGTCGTACGCCATCGAATCAGAAGATGTCCAGCTGATCGATGTGCGATCGAGTGATGAATGGAACGAGGGCCACATCGAACAGGCAAAACACCTTTTTCTGGGTCGCCTGCCCAAAACCATCGAGCAACTGCCGAGTGACAAGAAAATCGTTGTTCAGTGCCGTAGCGGCGCCCGTTCGGCGATCGCGGCCAGTGTGTTGCAAGCGTGTGGGATCAAGGATGTCATCAACCTCACCGGTGGCTACACCGCTTGGAAGTCGGAAGGGCTGCCGAGTGTCAAACCAACGCCCGCGATGAGCGGCCACGCTTGAATGAGTTGATCTTTCTTTAGTTCCCTCTTGTTTGGCTGATCCATTCATGAACTCCACGGCAGAACGACCTCCACTCGCGGAACGTTTGAGTGACCCGCAAACGTCCGAGTCCCTTCACCGCTTGCTGGATAGGGCCGAGTCACTCGACCAGATATTGCAAACGGTCGGTGAGATCCCACATCTGATCGCGATCGCAACGGACTTTTTCGACGCTGCCCAAACGTGTCGGCCTGTTTGGTCTGCTCAGCGCAATCCGCGACCCGAATACACAGCGAGCTCTGTCATTCGGTCTTCAGTTCGCGAAGTGCTTTGGTGGCGAACTCGATCGCGAGCACGTGACTCCCTCCTCCAATCAAACTCCATCTTCCTGAGGTCAACCCAAATGACTCATCATCAAATTGTCATCGTTGGCGGCGGAACGGCAGGTATCACGGTCGCGGCCCGGTTGCGAAACGCCGATCCAAAGCTTGACATCGCCATCATCGAGCCGTCCGAGAAGCATTACTATCAACCACTTTGGACGTTGGTTGGCGGTGGCATGTTCTCCCCCGAAGATTCGGGCCGCGACGAAGCGGACTTGATTCCATATGGCGTCCAATGGATCAAAGATCGGGTCCAGACATTCGCCCCCACTGACAATCAGATCTCGACGCTGGGTGGAGAAACGATTGCGTATGACTACTTGATCGTTGCTCCGGGGATTCAGATCAATTGGGACCAAGTCAAAGGACTCAAGGAATCTGTTGGCACCGATGGAGTCTGCAGCAACTATTCGATCGACACCGTTGCCAGCACTTGGAAGTTCATTCGTGAACTCAAGCAGGGCGTCGCCTTGTTCACGCAACCCGCTGGTGCAGTGAAGTGTGGCGGCGCCCCCCCAAAAGATCTGCTACCTCGCCGAGGATCATTTTCGCCGCAGTGGCGTTCGCGACGACATCGAAGCCATCTTCATGGCATACTTCGCGGCCGCATTGAAGCGCAAGCACGAAACCTCCGCTGAAATCGATCATTGAGCTTTCGATCTACGACCAGACAACCACGGTTGCGATGATCTGCCACAGCTTTTTATTCACCAATCATCTTCTATAGTTTAAATATGCCTTCACCTAAAAAGTTCGGTCTCGTCGCCGTTGCTCTTTCGGTTGCAATGTTCTCTACATGCAACCACGCCTCCGCCCAGTTTGGCGGGCTGTTTTCTGGTGGCGCGGAAATCGAGACCATTGACACGAAAGCTCTCAATGAGCTGCTTACCAAGCAGAAGAAGCTGGTTGATCGAGCAGAACAAAACTCGTTGCCAGCCCCCAAGCCAAACTTCGTGTTGGTCGACGTGCGGTCAGAAAAGGAGGTCAACGTCTCGGTCATACCGGGGGCCATCACCAAATCAATGTACGAAAAAGACGACGCTCGCTATCAAGGAAAACTCGTGATCGCCTATTGCACCGTCGGCGGTCGCAGCGGTGCGTATGCAAAACAATTGACCAGGAAAGGTGTGAAGGTACAAAACTACAAGGGAAGTATCCTCAAGTGGGTCGATGCTGGCCTTCCGTTGGTCACGCTCGACGGACGACCGACCAACCGGGTTCATACCTACAGTGATCGATATCGGATCCCGGACAAGTACGAACAGGTGACCGAGTAGTGGCAAACAAGAGCATCGTTCTGTTGGGGATCGGCCACACGAATGCACACATCATTCACCAGTGGGAAAAACATCCCATTGAAGGTTGCGACTTGACATGCATCAGCAATTTCCCGACCGCAACCTATTCGGGGATGCTGCCAGGAACCCTCGGCGGACAATTTCACGATGACGAAATGCGAATCGAACTGTCGGCATTGTGTAACCGTGCTGGTGCAAAACTGATTCTGGCGGATACGAACGGGCTCGATCTAGAAACTGGAACGGTGAAGTTCCAAGACCATGACGACCTCGCGTTTGATGCTCTGTCGATCGGTGTCGGCTCCATGCCAGCGGGCTGGCAAACACATGCGAACTCTGGATCGCTCGTACCAATCAAACCGATGCAGACATTTCTCGCTCGGCTTGAGAAACGAATGGATCGCGTCATGGATTCAGCCAAACCGGCTGCTGCCCAAGGCTCGATTGATAAGCCTCCTGTCATCCGAGCCGTGATCGTCGGCGGAGGCGTTGCCAGTGTCGAGATTGCTTTGTGTCTGCAGCAACAACTTGCAAAGCAGGATCAACCTCGTGAGTTCTCCATCGAGATCATCACCAGCAGCGACAATGTGGCCGATGGCATGAAGTCGCAGAGCGTCCGTCGCATCGAACAGATACTTCGTTCACGGGGTATTCTTGTGACGACCGGGCAACGAGTGACGGTGGTCGGCAACCATTTTGTCGAAACAGAATCGGGCCAACGCCATGAAGCTGACATCGTGATTTGGGCGACGGGTGCATCGGCCCCTGAAGTGCTCAGCAAACTGGGGTTGCAGACGGACGACCGTGGTTTCATCGCCACTTCACCCACGCTGCAATCCCTCACGGACGCACGAATTTTCGCGGCTGGCGATTCGGGGACGGTCCTTGAGTCACCCGCCCCCAAAGCCGGTGTGTACGCCGTTCGACAAAGCCCCATCCTGTGGAACAACCTCAAGGCGTTTTTATCGGGCGGATTGATGGAGACGTTTCGACCACAATCCGATTTCCTCAAACTACTGAACACCGGAGATGGGAAGGCTTTCCTGGAGTACGGCCCTTTCTCATTTCATGCCAGATGGTGCTGGCGGCTGAAAACATGGATCGACAAACGATTCGTTTCTGAGTTCCAAACTGACTACGAGGCCATTCAATGACCAAACGGAAACCACTTCTCTTGCTTGCGATCGTGATCGCTGCTGCTATCTCGATGAACGAGAACGGCTGTGCCCAGGAACCGCAGCTGGCTGAACCGACAAAGCCTCAGGTGCCGGATGGCATCAATGACAAATTCAAAGATCCCAAGTTGAATGTCGATGAATGGCTGGAACGCTTCGAAGTGGAAAGCCGCGAGGTGTTTGGGGCTCGTGAAGAAGTCCTCAAAGCCTGCGCAATCCAACCTGGCGAACGCATCGCCGACGTGGGAGCCGGCACCGGTTTTTATAGCCGCCTGTTTGCGAAGAAGACCGGCTGGGACGGCTGGGTCTACAGCGTGGACATCGCTCCTAATTTCTTGCAACACATCGCAGCCAGAGCAACTGCGGACGGCATTGAAAATCTCACGACTGTTTTAGGAACAGATGTTTCCATTCGCTTGCCGCCTGAGTCGGTTGACATGGTTTTCATCTGTGACACCTATCACCACTTCGAAAGCCCACAACAGTCGCTCGCATCGATTTACCGTGCTCTCAAACCCGGTGGTCGACTGATCCTGATTGACTTTGAACGCATTCCCGGTGTGACTCGTGAATTCTTGCTCGGCCATGTTCGCGCGGGCAAAGACGTTTTCCAAAACGAGGTCATCGCATCGGGATTTCAGTTCACGGACGAAGTCGAGATTGAGTCCTTCGAGGAAAACTACTTGCTGCGGTTCAAGAAGCCCGGTGGCCATTGAGCAAGTAACGATCGATCAGTGGCAAACCTGATCTCGAAATGCCTGCTTCCTCACCAAAGTCAACTCAATGATCGACGCACTCAAAATCGATTTGGGCGACACAATGAACCGGACGGCCGCTGGTCGCTTTGCCATTCGCTGCATCGGTATTTTTCTGTTCACAACGCTTGCCGGACAACCGCTTGCCGTTGAAACCGCGTTTGCTCAACAAACCTATCCCCCTGGTGCACTCGGTGACGTCGTACGGTTGGGTGAGACATTGGTCAACGAGACGAACGAGCATCCATTGACGAAGCCGTTTGTTGGCAATTCATTGAAGTGCACGTCTTGCCACTTGGACGCTGGTCGTCATGAGAAGGCAGGATCGTTCATTGGCGTTGCTGCAGCTTACCCGGCTTACTCGCCGCGAGAACATAGCGTGATCACCCTGGAAGATCGCATTTTGAACTGCTTCATCCGCAGCCAAAATGGCACGCGTCCCACGAATGGTTCGAAAGTCCCTGTGGCCATCGCCGCCTACATCACTTGGTTGTCGCAGGGCACACCGCTGAGGATGAATCCCGCCAAGCCACTGGGTCCGAAGCACATGGCGATTCTGCAGTCGCCTCCCGCTGCACCGAGCGTCAAACGTGGTGAGCTGCTCTATCAAGAACGCTGTTCTTCGTGCCATGCCAACGATGGTATCGGAACCGATGACGGCCCACCGGTTTGGGGCGACCTGTCCTTCAACGATGGCGCGGGTCTGGCGGGTGTGCCCAAGATGGCGTCATGGTTGAAAGTCGCCATGCCGCTTGATGACACGGACCTTTCCGACCAGGAAGCGTTCGACATTGCTGCCTACGTCAATTCACATACCCGTCCCAAGTTTGTGGCAAAGCCAAACCCATGATGGATGTCGAGATACTGAGCCGGTTGCAGTTTGCTGGGACAATTATGTTCCACTACTTGTTCCCGCCGTTGTCGATCGGACTTGGTCTGCAGTTGTTCCTTTGCGAACTGTCCTACTATCGAACTCGCAACCCTGCTTGGGAAGCAGCCGCTAGGTTTTGGACCCGCGTCTTCGCGGTCAATTTTGCGATGGGGGTGGCGACCGGAATTGTGATGGAGTTCGAGTTCGGGACGAACTGGGCCGCCTACTCACGATTCGTAGGCGATGTGTTCGGATCGGCTTTGGCAGCGGAAGGCATCTTCGCATTCTTTCTGGAAAGCGGATTCTTGGCAGTGTTGGTGTTCGGCTGGGATCGAGTCGGCCCCAAAATGCACCTGTTCAGCACACTGATGGTGTTCCTAGGTTCGATGTTCAGTGCGGTATGGATCGTTGTTGCAAACAGTTGGCAACAAACTCCCGCTGGCTATCACATTGTCTGGCAGGACGTCCAAGGCGAAATGACGCCGCGAGCTGAAGTGACCAGTTTCTGGGGCATGGTTCTCAATCCCTCGTCGGTTGATCGATTGACGCATACGCTGATCGGTGCCCTTGTTCTGGGAGCCTTCTTTGTGGCCTCGGTTTGCTCCTACTATTTGTTGAAGAATCGACATCATGAGGTCGCACGTCGATGCTTGTCGATCGCGTTGCCTTCCGCTTTGCTCTTCACTGTCTTGGCTGCCGTAACGGGTCATGACTCAGCACAGAAACTGGTGGAAACCCAGCCCGCAAAGCTCGCCGCGATGGAAGCTCACTTTCACACCAGTGACGAACCCACTGGCCTGACCCTCTTTGGTTGGCCTGACACCGAAAACGAAACCATTCACTTCAGTATCAAGCTGCCTTACCTACTGAGTTTGATGGTCTACAACGACCCAACCGTGCCCGTTCCGGGGATGGATCAGATTCCGGAAGACGAGCGTCCACCCGTCTGGCTGCCGTTCCAAACATTTCATCTGATGGTTGGGCTTGGCACGATGATGATCGGAATCGCGGGGCTGGCGTGTTGGTCTTGGTATCGAAAAACCTATGAACAAAAACGCTGGTTGCTTTGGGCGGTCGTCTTCATGCCACTCGCGGCGATGACGGCCAATCAGGCCGGATGGATTACCGCGGAAGTTGGCAGGCAACCTTGGATCGTTTACCCATCAGTTCAAGATGGCGTGGAAATGATGGGGCTGAAGACGGCGGACGGCCTGAGTGAATCAGTGACCGCCCAGCAAGTGCTCAGCTCAATCATCTTGTTCGGCATCATCTATTCGCTGCTGTTCGCAGTTTGGGTGTTTGTCCTCAACAACAAGATCCAGCACGGCCCCGAAAGCGGTGAAGAACTCACCGAATACAAACGAAAACTCAAAGCCGACTCGATGTCTGAGAAATTTGGGCAGAGCGGTAAATCTCACGGCGGCGACATGTTGGAAGAAGGTGTGCGATGAACTACGAACTGCTCACCTTCATCTGGTTCGTATTGCTCGGCGTGCTGTTGACTGGGTATGCGATCCTGGACGGCTTTGATCTTGGCGTCGGTATTTTGCATCCTTTCATCGCGAAAGACGACCGTGAACGTCGCTTGGTGATGAACTCGATCGGTCCGTTGTGGGACGGCAACGAAGTTTGGTTGGTCACGTTCGGCGGTGCTTTGTTTGCGGCATTCCCGGTTGCCTACGCAACCGTGTTCAGCAGTTTCTACACCGCGTTCTTTCTTCTACTGACCTGTTTGATTGGCCGAGCCGTCAGTCTGGAATTCCGCTCCAAAGTTCACACCCCCGCCTGGCGAAAGTTTTGGGACATCGGGTTCTTTCTGTCATCGTTCACCGCAGCGTTCCTGCTTGGCGTGGCCGGAGGCAACGTGATGGCGGGAATGGAACTTGGACCCAAGTATCTGTACGAAGGCAACCTTCTCAGCCAAGTCTATTGGTACCCGCTGTTGGTTGGCTGTTTGACGGCGTCGCTGTTCGCGCTGCATGGAGCGATTTACCTGTATCTGAAAACAGAACATGAACTGCAGGCTCGAGCCCGCCGCTTCATCACAAAACTGTTCTATCTGTTTGCTGGCTTGTACGTCGTCGTCAGCTTCGCAACCTTCCTGCACGTTCCACACGCGACGGAGAACATCGCCAATTATCCAATTCTTTGGATTGTCCCCGTGCTGAACGCCCTGGCCGTGCTCAACATTCCACGGGCGATGCACCTCGGAAAACCTGGCTACGCGTTCTTCACGTCTTCCATGGTGATCGCAGCTTTCGCAACCCTCTTCAGCGTCGCGATCTTTCCCAACTTCATGCTGTCCACCCTCGATCCGGCTTACAGCGTCACTCTCGAAAACGCTCGCAGCAGCCGAGGAACGTTGCAAACGATGCTCATCATCGCTGTCATTGGCATGCCCTGCGTGCTCAGCTACACCGTGATCATCTACTGGATTTTCCGAGGCAAGACCAAACTCGATTCCAACAGCTACTGAGCCTCCCGTCCGACCTCACTGAAGATGCCAGAACAGGACATTGGAACTTCCCGAGACTGCATCAGCGGAGTGACATACTTACACGAGTCCCATCGGCGGGTTTGGTGGAGACGCCCGCACGAGCTGGATTTTCTTCTGCGTCGGCCCAGAAACGGAACGTTTTCACGAGCGCCCCGACAGTCAATCCCACCTCGAGTTCGCCGAGGTGTTTGCCAGGACAAACTCTCGGTCCGTGCCCGAACCCGAAGTGCAGCGTGTCCTTTGTTGCCCGACCCGACTCGGCAAGAATTCGCCAGCGATCGGGTTCAAACACGTTCGCCGGATAGCCGGACACCTCCACGCCCCAGTGGTCCTCATGACGATTGGCATGCCACACGTCCAGTAACAAATGGGTGCCCCAGGGAATGAACATTTTCCGACCGTCGGCCGACTTCACCCAGGTATCGGCGGTGGCTCGTCGCGGCAAAAAGTACAACGAAGGTGTCAACCGCAATGTCTCGTCCAGCACCGCTCGCAGGTATTTCGCCCCCGCCAAGATCTCCGGTGTGTAAACATCGATGTCCTTCACTTCTTCGAAGACTTTCTCTTGCGCGTCGGGATGACGCGCCAAATGAGAGATCGCCCAAGTCGCGTAGGACGTCGTCGCCTCCAAAGCACCCGCCAAGAAGACCTTGAGGTTGCTGATCAACTTCGCATCGGGTGCATCTGACTTGAATTGCTTCCACAAAGCTTTCTTCTCGCCGCGTGGAGCCAAAATTCTCTGCGTCAATTCCTCGAACGTGGCATCATCTGCTTTCGCTCGAACAATCCGATCGCTCAAGCTCGGAAACTTCCGCCATGGAACCCCGAGTCGGTTCTTCACCGTGTCTGAGACAATATGGTCGATCACACGCTCCAAAGCAGGAACATACTTTTCACGCAGCTCTTCATAGCTGATTTCGGCACCAAAAAAGTTGTTGGTCAGCATTTCCAGCATCACCACCTTGACCTCGGGTTCCAACGGAATGTCCACGGTCTCTTGACCACTGGCCGCTAGATGCTGTCGCAGCACATCGATCCGTCCGCGAACCGTTTCTCGAAAGGTGTCGGCGAACTCGCAAAACTGTTCCGGTTGAAACAAGGTCGTTTTGCCGAATGGACAGGCCGCGATTTTCCGCTGTTTTTTCCACTCCGCTCCGTTGGCGTATAGCAACGTATCGGTGCCGGTCGCTCGAGCAATGCCGACCGAGGGAAGCGTGTCTCGATCGAATTGCCCCTCTCGGTCTCCAGTCGCCGTCGCGATGGCTCGGATCATGCCCGGATCACGAGTCACCAAAACAGGTGCAAACCCGGGAACATCGAGGTACCGATTGTGGCGGCCCGGACCTTGTTCGTCGTCAGCTTTCCAAAAGTACGTTTCGAGAATTCGAACTGGATCTTCGAAATTCCAGCGGTGCGGAAACGGCTGGGTGGGCCGGCCCGATCTCGGATCAAACAAACGCACGCGTGACGGCATGCAATCCCCGTCAAACGGACTGATTGACAAGAACTGCTTTGGCAATCGCGAAAGACGTCGATAGCCAGGAAGGTGATCTTTCAAGTTGCTCGTTCCGTTCTGCATGAATTAGCTTCCTTCCTCAACCTATCGAAACCAAACTGCGGTCCGAACCGAAAACCCAAATCACCTCGCAATCGCAGTTACAATCGCGATTCCCACCGGCAAAGCTCGCTCACGCACCCCGCAGGATTGTAGCACCAGCGACGGCCATCAATCTCTCCCACCCCAAACGCCTCCCTCTCACCGATCTCCATTCATGCATCGACCCTCAAGCACGCTTTGCTGTCTGATCTTTTGTTTGTTCACCTCGCATCAAGCTCACGGCGAGTTTGAACTTCGAGATGCGGTGGAATGTCATCCTCGCGCCGGACTGCCTCGTTTCACCGCCAAGGTCGAATCAGGCGAAACCGTTCGCGTTGCCTATCTCGGCGGCAGCATCACTGCCGCACCGGGTTGGCGGATCCAGTCGCGCCAGTGGCTGCAACAGCAATACCCAGCGGCAACCATCGAAGAAATTCATGCGGCGATTGGTGGCACCGGGTCAGGCCTCGGTGTGTTTCGTCTTCAGCGTGATGCGTTGCAACACGATCCGGATTTGTTGTTTGTGGAATTCGCTGTCAACGATGGCGGAACCTCCCCCGAACGCATCCATCAATCCATGGAAGGGATCGTGCGTCAAACCTGGGCCGCGAATCCGAACACTGACATTTGCTTTGTCTACACACTGACGCAGCAGATGCTGTCTGATTTGCAATCCGGCAAGATGCCTCGTGCGGCCAGTGCCATGGAAATGTTGGCCGACCACTATTCGATTCCCTCCATCCACTTTGGCGTCGAAGTCGCACGCTTGGAAGCCGCTGGCAAACTTGTTTTCAAAGCACCCAAGCCTGCGGACATGAACGCGGAACCAATGGTCTTCTCAAGCGACGGGGTTCACCCACACGTCGAAACCGGACACCGCGTCTACACCGAAACGATTGCACGATCATGGCCGAAGATCATCGATGCAAACCAAACCACACAGCCGCATTCGCTTGGAAAGCCACTCCGAGATGACAACTGGGAACAAGCCAAGATGGTCGCCATTGAGCCCGAGATGTTAAGCGGGGACTGGACCAAACTCCCCTCGGATCATTCGTTGGCCAAGCGTTTTCAACGGAACATGCCCGAACTCTATCAAGCCAACGGCCCTGGTGCCAGCTTGGAGTTCACTTTCGAAGGAACCAACGCGGGAGTGTTCGACATCCTTGGCCCGGATGGTGGCGAAGTGCGTGTCCAAATCGACGGGAATGAATTCACTCGCAATCGAATTGATGGTTATTGCACCTACCACCGAATGGCAACACTGAAAGTTGGCGCGGAATTGGAACCGGGACAACACACCGTCAAAATTGAATTGACGCCCACACAACTGGACAAGCGAGAGATTCTCTTTGAACGAAACCAAGCGGATTTCGATGCGAAGCCCGAAAAGTACCAAGACCAAACATGGTACGCCTCATCACTAATGCTGATCGGCGACTTGAAGTGAGTGGTGCCCCGCTGAGATCCGAGAAGGAAAAGATGCTTGCCGGTGAGCTTTATGATGCGAGTGATCCGGAACTGGCGGAAGCACGCTTGGTCGCTCGCGAACGTTGTCACGAACTCAATCACAGTTCACCTCGTGATGAAGAACATCGACGACGTATTTTGAAAGGGCTGTTCGCCAGCGGCGGAGATACGGTTTGGTTGGAACCGCCATTTCGCTGCGACTATGGAACCAACATCCATCTCGGCGAGCACGTCTACTTCAACTTTGATTGCGTGGTCCTGGACGTTTGCGACGTGCGAATCGGAGACTCCGTCTTCATTGCCCCCGGCGTCCACATCTACACGGCAACGCATCCCTTGGAATCACATCTGCGCCGCACCCAGGAGTATGGAAAACCGGTCACCATCGGAAACGATACTTGGATCGGCGGCAAAGCGGTCATTTGCGCGGGCGTCACGATCGGTGACCGCAGCGTGATTGGTGCGGGCAGCGTGGTGACCAAGGATGTGCCTGCAGGATCTCTCGTCGTCGGAAATCCAGGCAAAGTGATCCGACAAATCGACTGACGACGGGTTTGTAGTGACAGCGACCTACGTTCGTGATTGCATTTGTTACAGACAAAAGCAGAGAAAAACATTTTCATTGTCGAAGCAACTCGATCCAGCGTCACACGTGACAAACACTCGTGAATGGTAGCTTTGCCGGCTCCGCCGGTGCGTGAGAAGACCACCTGACCGAGGAGTGTTGTCATCCCAAAAAAACACAAGAACTTCGACATCACGCGCGACTTCGTGGCGGATACAAATCCAGAATCCGCATCAGGTTGGATCACGGGACATGGAGCTGTGTCCCAATCGAACCTTTGTCGATGAGAAACCAAGATGAAATTTGGATGGAAGGACTCTGTAGTCGCGTTCGCCGCTGTATTGGTGGTTGCCATGAGCAGTGATGCCAGCGCACAAAGCGGTTCATGCGGAGCGGCTTGTGCGGCCGCTCAAGCGGTGTCGCCGCAGGTGACTTATTCCGCACCCCCGGTGCATTCCACGACCAGCCTGTACACGTCGACTCAAGCGGCACCGATTGCAGTTGGATCAGGTTGTGCATCCGGCAACTGCGGCGGAACCGTCGCCTCGCCCCAACCCATTGCCCAGCCAACGATCCGTTACTCGACACCCGTCTCGACTCCGACCAGCTCGAGCTACACCAGCTACGCTCCGAGTTATCAGTCCACCCAAGGTATGCCTGTCTCGTCCGCGCCCACCAGTTCATGGCAAGGCGCCCGATACCAGACGTACTCGGCTCCGACTTGCTCCGGTGGCACCTGCTCGGCAAATCGAGTTTATCGCCAGCGCCGCTAATCGCGATCTAGAAGAAACTGCCAAAGACACGTGCCTCGAAAAAGGACAACGTGTCTGCAGATCCGCTGGCAGACGACGACTGACCGATTCCGTCGTATCATGGAGTCTTTTCGCAGCAGTCGGATTCAGTGTGACCAACCGCCACGCGCAACAAACGCCAAGCAACGAGACCGCGACCAGCGACACTCCCGTTCGGATTGTCTCGGCCTATCTCGCGGTGCAAGCCTTTGGCACGCTGGCGTGGTGGGTGCTGCTGTTCGCTATTCCATCCAGCATCGATTGGTTTCAGCCGAAGGTTTGGCCCGACGGTGCACTGCTTTCGTTTTGGATGGCGGACTTCGTGTTGATCATCGCTGGCTCACTCTTGGCCGCGATTTGCGTGTGGCGTCGAGCGTCTTCGGCCGCCACGTTGGTCTGGGTCGTTGCCGCGGTCACTTGGTACCCGACCTTGGTGTGCATCGCGACCAGTCTTCAAACCGGAGAAGCTTGGATCGCATCGGCGATGATGGTTTGCATGGCGGGGTTGTCGCTGGCCATGGCAACGATCCATGGAAACACTTCACAATCTCCTGCCACGATTCGTGTTGCTTCGATGAGTCCTGCCGTTGCAACCGCGTTGACTCTGGGGCAAACCGTGATCTTCTGGGGGACGTTTCTGTGGGTGCTGCCGATGGGAATCGTTGAACTGCAACTTCGACTCGGATGGCAAGTGTTTCAACATCCACTGCAGTCACCATTGTCCGGTGGTTTGTTTCTTGTTGCATCGTCGCTTGGGCTATGGAGCGGTATCACGATGGCGATTCGTGGCGATGGCACGCCTCTGCCCACGGTCACCGCACCTCGTTTGGTGATCGCCGGGCCGTACCGCTACGTTCGCAACCCGATGGCACTCGCGGGCATCGTTCAGGGCATCGCAGTGGGATGGTTCCTCGGCAGCCTTTCTGTCATTGCTTACGCCCTGTGCGGGGCAGTGGTCTGGCACGTCTTTGTCCGCCCGGTCGAAGAACGCGATCTTCAGCTTCGGTTCGGGGCAGACTATCATCGTTACCAGAAACACGTCCGACTCTGGATCCCCACGGTGCCTTTCTCTTGATCCACCGCATTGCAATCGCCGGCTACCGTTCGATTCGCTCGCTGACCGTGCGACTGGGTGAGTTGACGGTGGTCACCGGTCCAAATGGCAGCGGTAAAACCAATCTGTATCGTTCGCTGCGTTTGATCGCCTCCGCAGCCAATGGCAACCTGAATCAATCGTTGGCGGAAGAAGGCGGATTTGAATCGGTCCTTTGGGCTGGCCCAGAGACGATCCCCAACGAAATGAAACGCGGTGAGGTTCCCGTGCAAGGAACCTTGCGTCGAAAACCAATCGCATTGAAGCTCGCCTTCTCCGCCGATCCGATGAGCTACTGCATCGACCTTGGTCGCCCCGTTCCATCCAACTCCATGTTCGATGGTGATCCGGAGATCAAACGCGAATGCATTTGGACCGGGCCGACGCCGGATGCGAGATCGCTGTGTGTTGATCGCAAAGGAGCGAACTTGCGATGCCGATCGGGGAAAGGCAAATGGCAAGACATCGACTTGCATTTGTCTCGCGGGACAAGCCTGATGACCGAGTACGCCGATCCTTTTGCGGCTCCCGAGATCATCGTGATGAAAGAGCAATTGCGGGGTTGGAGGTTCTACGACACGTTCCGATGTGACTCGCACGCACCCGCTCGATTGCCATCGCCTCAGACGTTCACTCCGGTGATGGCCAACGACGGATCCAACTTGGCCGCGGCACTGCAAACGATCCGTGAGATCGGCGACAGTCACATCGTCGAACAAGCGATTGAAGAAGCCTTCCCTGGTTCGCAACTCTACGTGCAATCCGGCGAGAGCGGCATGCAAGTCGTGCTGACTCAGCCCGGCATGCTGCGTGGTCTCACGGCGAGAGAATTGTCCGATGGGACGCTTCGGTATCTGCTGTTGCTGGCCGCATTGTTCTCACCGCGACCACCCGAGTTGTTGGTGTTGAACGAACCCGAAACCAGCTTGCACCCGGACCTGATCGGACCGCTGGCAAACATGATCTGCCGAGCCGCCGAGCGAAGCCAAGTCATTGTCGTCAGTCACAATCAACATCTCGTTGCCCAACTGGAACGGGACGACATCTGTGTGCCGGTGCGCCTGAACAAAGCGACGGGTGAAACCATCGTCGAAGGAACCGACTTGCTGAGCCAGCACGGATGGAAGTGGCCGGCGCGTTAGGGGTTGCTTACGTGGGTGGCTGGGGAAGAACGCTTTTTCGATTCGGTGAGTATCAAGTGGGATAGGCTTCCAGCCTGTCATCTTCTTCACGAAAGGCTGGAAGCCTATCCCACTGATTTCTCTACCTTGTTCTGGGCGACTCGCAGGTCCGACGCTCAACTGAACCCAACATCACATCGGTTCAAAACCTGCCCGAAAATCATCCTCTCCTGAAAAGACCTCCGACAATCGCTCGAAAACACTCTTCTTGCCAGGTCGAATGAGAACCAAACCAACCCCCAACTCAAAATCAAGATTCAGTGGGCTCTCAGACAGCCCCTCAGCGACTTGAATTTCCTGTTTCCTCCCCTGCATCGGTGGTCTTGTAGATTCAACATCCTGATCAACAACCGCGAGCGATAAGTCGTCCACCCAAAGGCGACCAGCCCCGGAGAGAATCGCACCAAACGTCAGCACCGAAGCATCCTTGGGAACGTCCAAAACGATTTGCACTTCCTGCCAGTCATTGGTTCCCTCGATTCGGCGAGACTGCATGTTGTCGAACGCGACTGTCCCACGCTCGGCAGAATCGACTCGCAACCACAAGCCGGCAGCCTCCGTCTTGTCTGTCTTGATGAAACCGCTGAAACGAATCCGCTTTCCGGTGTACTCGGTAGCTTGAATCGCTTGGACGATCGTCCCGAAACTTGGCTGCCACGATTGACTGGTGCTTTCCAACGACGCACTGAACTCACCAGAGTGTTTGACTGATCGATCAACCAGCACTTGGTACCCAGCAGGACCTCCTCCCCAGTGCATTGGGAACCGATTTTCGAGTGGGTCGGTTGACTCAACATCGCCGTCATTCTCCGGTTGATTGTGCTCGTTGTCCCGATACAGTTCGTTTCGATTTGCCTCGGTCATTTTCGCATCTTTGATTGTTCGGACCTCACCTGTCTTGAGATCCTTCAGGAGAAGATGCACTGTGTTTCCAGGAAAATGATTCATCCCCCAGAGCACCTCAACCAAGTCCTCACTCAATCGTTTTTTCCACTTGCGACCGTAGCGCGACCGGGTTTGCCGACCCAAATATTTGCACGGAAACCGATCCACTGCCAGCCACTCATAGTCCTTGGACTCATAACGCACCAGGACTTTTCCATCCTCAAAATCCATCCGAGTGAACGGCGAGATCTTGGGCGGTTCCTGGCCTTCCATTCGCCGTTCAATCACGCTGGGTCGATCAGACGCTTCTGATGCAAGCAACGCGACCCTTGCCACCTGTGTCTCACCACGTTGAATGACGACGGACTGGTCCAACACCTCGAACCCGTCCGCTTCTCCAGCGATCTCAATCACATACTCGCCCGCCTTCACTTCGACGGATGCACCGTCGCTGGTTACCGTCAATTCCTCGACGACCTCATCTCCTTTGCGAATCACAATCGGCACGTTTGCGTCTGCGGCGCTTTCAATCCGGAGTGTTCCCTGGTCGGTCTGCAGAATGATGACGGTCGTCGCCCAAGCGAAGAAACCAAACATCCCGGCGGCAAGAAACCAAGGCAGCTTGCCATTGAAACGCCCGCCGATGCCGGATCCACTTACCAGCGTCTTAGCTTGCGATGCGGACTCAGGTGCTTTGGCGTTGGCCGGATCCAGCAAATGAGCTTGCCAAGCTGTTAGCAACTCAGCGACCTCCGACGAACTTTGGTAACGAAGGTCGGGATCTTTGCTCAGCAATCTCGCCACAATCGCATCAAGCCACTCGGGAACATCCGGGTTGATCTGTCGAAGCGATCTTGGTTGGTCGTTGCCAATTCGGTTGAGAACTCCCATCGTCGTTTCCGCTCGAAACGGGCTGCGACCGGACAACATGAAGTGGATCACGCTGCCCAGCGAAAACAGATCGCTGCGATGATCGATCGAATCCCCATGGGCTTGTTCGGGAGACATGTACTGCGGCGTTCCGGCGATCACGCCACTGCGAGTCATGCTGGCGTCGTCCACCGCTCGAGCCAAACCAAAGTCCGTGATTTGAACTCGCTCGACGCCGTTTTCGAGCAGCACGTTGGCGGGTTTGATATCGCGATGCACCAAACCTTGCTCGTGTGCAGCCGCCAAACCATCGGCGATCTGGGATGCGATGCGTACCGTTTCGATCAAGGACAACGGCCCGTCGCGATCGACTCGTTGTTGCAGGCTCGGGCCATCCACAACCGGCATGACTAAATAAGGCAGTCCCTCGTGTTCGTCGACCGTTTGAATCGGAACCACATGCGGATGAACCACCGCCGCGGCACTTTTGGCTTCCCGCGAAAAACGTTTGCGGGCGGCGGCGGACGTGGCCAACTCAGGTGCGAGAACCTTTACCGCGCAGCGACGGCCGAGTGATGTATCCGTCGCTTCCATCACGATTCCCATCCCGCCGCGGCCAAGGATTTGATGAATCTCATAGCGTGCAAAACGGCCGATGGATCCGGGGGCTTCGGAAGGCTGAAGGAACTGGATCCAACTCGAGCGATCCTTGGCTTCGGATTCGAATTCAAAGTCGTCCGAGCGGTGTTCGCCGCCGTTCGCGATCGGCTCCCGAAGCAACTCGCCGACTTCCTCCCACGTCACGTGATCGGTGACCAAACGCTCCACGTGAGCTTGACATTGCTCGCAGACCTCGATGTGCTGCGTGACTTCGTGCGTGTCCGCGTCCAAGCGATCGTGCAGGTAGTCGTTGAGCGTTTCTCGATCGTAGTGAAGTCCACCGTCGTGCTTCTCATCTCGAATGCGTGCGATCATGCTTCCGTCTCCCACTGACCAGAAATTGCTTGAGCTTCTTGTTGCAAACGAGCCAACACGCGGCACTTTGCCATTCGCACGGATCCCTCGGACTTCCCGAGCGATTCCGCGACGCAGGAGATGGATTTGCCCTCGACGGCCGTCATCCAAAAGGATTGCCACGTCGCGGGTTCCACATGCGGTTGCACACGATCGGCGGCGAGTTGGAATTGCTGACGACGCAGTTCGTGGTCGAACAAGGTGGCCGTTTCGTTGTCTCGTTCGGGTTGCTGCATCAACCACTGTTGAACCTGACTGTCACCCGATCCGACCGGTCCCTTGGAACGCGTCAGATGATTGACGACCAAGTTGCGAGTAATTTGGAACAACCAAGCACGAAACGAACCGCTGCCACGCGATTCAAACTTGGTCAGCGACCGTCGCACCGCCGCGAATACGTCTTGCGTCAAATCTTCCGCGTCCGCGTGCTGCAATCCTTTCGCCAAGGCAACCCGAACCACCAGCGGCCGATAGATCGTGACAAACTCCGTCCAAACTTCTTCCGAAGCCTGTTCATTCAGCTTGCCAATCAGCGACGCTTGTGTTTCCGGACCTTGCGACATTCTTTTCTCCTACCAGCCAAACACAGCGTTTCGAGATTTGTCACACAGGAAAACGGAAAATCGATCGAAAGATCAATCATCAATCGACGCCGGCGGCGGTCCCGATGAAAACCAAGGGTAAATCGCGGGGATTACAACGCAAGTTAGCAGTGTGCTGGTGATCAGGCCACCAATGACGACCGTTGCGAGTGGGCGTTGCAATTCCGCACCGTCGCTGGTGGACAGGGCCATCGGCAGGAATCCCAAACTGGCAACCATCGCGGTCATCAGCACCGGACGCAATCGATCGGCGGCTGCCCTTCGCGCCGCTTCCCGAGCCCCCGTGCCAGCGACGCGGTGATGCTCGGCATCACTCACCCATACCAATCCGTTCAAGACCGCCACACCAAACAGTGCGATGAACCCCACTCCCGCGGCAATGCTGAATGGCATGTCACGAAGCATCAACGCGAACACGCCACCACTGGCGGCGATGGGCACACACAAAAAGATCAGCGAGGCCAACGAAGCGGAATTGAAGGAGGTCAAGAGCAGTAAGAAGATCACAATCAAGATGATTGGTGTGATGATGGCCAAACGACGACTGGCGGATTGAAGGTTCTCAAAATCGCCTCCCCACCGCAGTTCGTATCCTGGCGGCAAAGTCACATCGCGAGCCACCATGGATTGTGCTTCGGTAACAAACGAAGCGACATCGCGTCCCCGCACGTTCGCTGAAACAAACGTGCGTCGGCGGCCGTCCTCATGCTCCACCGTGGGTGGCGTTTGTTCCAACTGAATGCCGGCAACCTCATACATCGGTACCGGCTTTCCTCCTGCCAAAGCAACGGGCAACTGCTTGAGCAACTCAACATCGCTCCGCCAATTTTCCGGAAGACGCACCTGGATCGGGAATCTCGCTCGGCCGTCAATCACTTCGCCCACCGGACGGCCGCCCAATGCATCCACCACATCCATGACTTGCTGAGCGTCGATGCCATACCTGGCCAACGCTTCTCGGTCAGGTTCGATCGTCAACGTCGCGAGTGTCGATTGAATGTCGGCCTTCACATCGGCTGATCCTGGGACACTGCGAAGCGTACGTTCGATCTGCTTGGCTTTCGTTGAAAGAGTCTCCAGGTCGTCTCCATACAAAAGCACCGCCACATCCGCCTTCACTCCAGCAACCAACTCGTCAACACGCATCTCAATGGGCTGCGTGAATCCAAAGGCGACGCCAGGAACGCTCTCGGAAAGCATCGCTTCCATCTCCGTGATCAGCTCTTCCCGCGATTTAGCCGTCGGCCATGTATCCGGCGGATTCAACATCACCCACACATCGCTTTGGTGAACCCCCATGACATCATTGGCTATTTCAGGTCGGCCGGTTTTTGTGAACACCGTTTTGACTTCCGGCAACTTCAACAATTCTGTTTCGACTTGCCGTGCCATGATCTCGGCACCTTCCAACGATGCACTGGGCAACCGGACCGCTTCGACCAACAGATCGCCTTCGTTGAGTCGCGGCATGAACTCGGCCCCCAAGTTCAGAGCCACGGGAATACTGACCGCGAAAACAAATGCGGCGACCAATGCGGTGACTGCGGGCGACTCGATCGCACGACCGACCAACGGCAAGTAGACCTTCTTCAACATCCGAATCGGCCACAGATCGTGATCATGCGGATTCTTTGGAAGTGCCAATGACGCGAGTGCGGGCATCAACGTCATCGACAAAATGAAGGAGCCGAAAAGAGCCAAGAGGACCGTCATCGCCATCGGACGAAACATTTTTCCTTCGGTTCCTTCGAGCAACAGCACGGGGACATAGACCACCGCGATGATCAGTTCACCAAACATTGTTGGCCCGCGAACTTCCATGCAGGCATCTCGGATCGTCGCCATTCGCGTCTTGGCTTTTCCTATCAATTGCGAATGCCTCGGCAAGCTGCCAGCCTCCGCTTCGCCGGATGCCTCCTCATCACCGGATTCTCTTTGTGATAGTCGACGAACACAGTTTTCGACCATAATGACGGAGGAATCCACGATCAATCCAAAGTCAATCGCCCCCAAACTCATCAAACTCGCGGAGATCCCCATAGCCAACATCATGTTGGACGCAAACAACATCGACAGCGGAATGGCCAACGCAACGATGATTCCAGCTCGGAGACTGCCCAAGGTGATCAGCAAAACGATGGCAACCAACGCCCCGCCTTCGAGCAAGTTCTTCATCACCGTGTGAAGCGTCCGATTGATTAAATCTTCCCGGTCATAAATCACGTCCAAGGTCACATCATCGGGAAGCGTCGCCTGCACCTCTGCAATCCGTTCTTTGATGCGTCCAACGACTTCGCGAGAGTTCTTGCCGATGCGCATCATCACCATTCCCGTCACCGCTTCGCCCCTGCCGTCTCGACTGACCGCCCCCTGGCGCGACATTGGTTCGATGATGACGTCGGCGACGTCAGACAACAGCAACGGCGACCCGTTTTCTCCCCGCCGCAAAACGATGCTCTTCAGATCATCCACGCTGGTGAGCAATGCCTGCCCGCGAATGAATCGCTGCTCGTCATGGTGAATGACATAGCCACCACCGGCGTTCGCATTGGCCGCTTCGATTCGCGAATAAAGTTCCTCCAGAGTCAAACCTTGATCCATCAAGCCATCTGGGTCAGGCCGAACCTCGAACGTTTTGTAGAAACCTCCCATCACGTTGATCTCGGTCACACCGCTGACTTCCTTCAACTTCGGTGCGATTTCCCAATCGAGCAACGTCCGCAGCTCCATCGGCGTTTTTAATTCGCTACGAACTTCGAACTGCAGGATCTCTCCCAACGCGGTGGTCATCGGCCCAACTTCAGGCGGGCCATAGCCTTCCGGCAAACTTGCCGCGGCTGCCGACAACCTCGAACCAACTTGTTGGTTGGCGAAGTACACATCGGTTCCTTCGTTGAAGACGATCGTGATGACCGACAATCCAAATTTAGAAACGCTGCGAACTTCGTCGACGTCAGGCAGTCCGCCCATCGACCATTCGATTGGATAGGTCACTTGACGTTCGACCTCGACCGGCGGCAACGATCCGGCCGACGTGATGACCGTGACCTGCGTGTTGGTCAAATCGGGAACCGCGTCAATCGGCAGCAACAGTGCGCTGCGGATCCCCAAACCTGCCATCAACAGAGTGCCGACGATGACCAAAAAACGATTCTGGAGCGAAAACTCAATCAGTCTTTGAAGCATGATCACTCCTCTCCTTCCAGCAGCAGTTCGCTCTTGAGAGCAAATGCACCGGAGACAACGACCAACTGCCCCTCCGTCAAACCTTCTCGGATTTCGACCATGCCGCCGCTCTGCGACCCAACCTCGACGGAAACCGATTCAAATCCGTCTCCACTGACCACGAATACACTCGTCTGGCCATCCAGATCCACCACGGCGGACCCAGCAACAAGAATCACGTCGTGCAGCGTTTCCGTTGGCACCGCCATGCGAGCGAACAAGCCCGGTCGAAAGTGCCACTTGGAGTTATCAATCTTTGCCACCAAAGGAATCGCCCCCGACGCCGGATCCACTTGTCGACCGATGGTGTATACCGTGGCAGGCTGCGGAGGCATGTTCATGGCGGGAGTGCTCACCCTCACAACGTCCCCCTCGCTGACATGAATGGACTGCCAATCCCGTCCGCGAATGTCCGCTTCGACCCACAAGCTCGATGTGTCGGCGATCACGAACAACTCGTCCTGGGCCGCCACTCGCTCCGAAGCCGAGAACGTCTTGCTTTCGATGGTTCCTGTCAGTGGAGACTGAATCGTCAACCGAGAAACATCGAGTTCATTGGGTGAGACATCCAATCCACCCATCGAATCCGCCAGTGTCCCCAGCAAGGTACCAAGCGTTTGTTTCGCGATCCGCAGTCGACGTTCCGCGTCGTTCCGCTTGGCTTCGGCTTGAATCATCGATTGCCGAGTTTGGAACAGCGATTGTTCGATGGCCGCTTCGAGCGCCGCTTCGCTTTGCTGCCGATCACTTTGCCGTTCCTGAATGACTCGACCACTGATCGCGCCGCTGTCACCAAGATCGCCAACCGAACGCGAAAGCTGGTTGGCAAGGTTTGATTTGCTGTACATCGTCAGCAATTGCCCGCCAAATTCGCCGATCGTTTTGTCTTTCAATGATTGCTTGATCGCATCAATCGCTTCCCCGGCACGAATCCGTTTGGCCAGATCCGAGACTCCAGCATGGCTGTCGGCTTCCCAGCGATAGGTTTCTTGGGCGAGGTCCAACTTCGCCTTTTCGCTCAAAATTTGGTTTCGAGCCGTTCCGATGGACGGACTGCGAAGCACCGCGACGGGTTGCCCACGATCAACCGAATCTCCAGGTTTGACCAAGATGGATTCCAACACACCGTCTGTTGGCGTCCGCAATGAAACGTGACGCGTGTCGTCGTAAGCGAATCGAGCCGGCAAAGTCCGTGTGACGACGAGCGTCCCACGCTGAACTTCTACCCAACGAATTCCTGCAACGTTGATCTTTCGATCGCTCAGACAAATTCGTTGTGCGTCGTCGAAGTCAATCGTCGGCGATGCCTCGCGGTCAGCTTCGTCACTTGCGGAAGCATCGACCTGATTTGTGCCCAATTCGCGGTTCTTCAAATTCCAGGCAGCAGCGACCACGACAAGTAGCGCAACGAGCGCGCTCAACCAATATTTTGATTTCATGTTGATGTTAATATAGAAAGGTTCTCGGGTTGCTCACGAACAACAAGGATCGTGAGCAAACAATCAAACGAGAACCAAAATCAACAACGCATCACGCAAGAAAGCGTGCAACGGTCGCGCTGCCATGACGCGGATGCAATCGGGATCCTTGGGTCGCAAACTGACCGCGTCGACGCCAACGTCGATTCATGATCAATGGAGACCAGCAACCACGAAAGGCTGGTCAATTGCTCCACCACCGAAACCAAACTTACCCCCGACTCACCAGCCGAACCGACATAGTCCCGGGGCGGAATCGGTAAACCATCGTGGGTTCCATCGTCATCGCAACGATGTGAAGGAAGCACCAAATGCCAATGGGCTTCGTCCGGCTCGAGACACTGAAGTTGCGACTCGGAATGCAACTGGCCCAAGTGGTTTTCCAAAGCCTGAGGAGCTTCGATGCAATCATGGCGGTGCATCATCGGCACCGGCAACGGAAGCAACATCACGCATCCCAACCACGCCAAACAAACACGCGCGTTCAAGCGGTTTTGAAATTTCGGGTGTGGTAAACTGGCAAACATAGCGATTAATTTTAGTCCAACCCAAAATGAACGAACAGTCCGATGTCCAGCAATTGGCAAATTTGAGCTGGTCAATTCGCTCCTCGCCATTGGCACGCCCACCATCGACAATTGCGAGCTTGCACCAACAACGAGATGACGCGGCAGCAGCCTCCTTTGCACCGAAAGCAATTTCATGAGCCGACTGGTCTATCTGGGTTTTGCGATTTGCTGCGTTGTTGTGGCATCCGCTTTATGGACGAAGATGCCATCCAAGACGACGGTTTCCGACATCGACATCCTGGAACAAACCTCGAACTTTGTCTTAGTCCGACACCAAGAAGAAACGGGCAAAATGTACCGTTCCTTTTTCGACGACTTCTCGGAACCTCAGTTCCGAAACTGGTTTGGCGAAGACCGCTGGACAACAATCGATACTCTCTCGCCCGCCTCACCGTCGCTGGAAGCCTACGTCACTCTGCGTCGAAAGATCTTTTCGGGCGAAAGCGATTTTTTGGACAACCGGATCGAGTCAGCGAACGGGATCGCAAAATTCACAGCGGTCGCGCCAACCGAATCGATGGTGACATCGAAGTCCATGTTGGAAAACAATCAACTCTGGTTCGTTGAAGGCGACGACCTTTGGTTCCGAGGCAGATACAAACTTCAATCCGGTGTTCCATTCACGATCGCCGACTTCCAAGAACGTGGACGGTACAACAGCCCCGGTCCAAGGATCACGATTTGGGATCAAAAGTATCTTGGCTATGAACTTAAATCAGGTTGGAAACCCAAACTGCGTCAGTCCAATGTGGAAGTACCAATCGGTGAGTGGTTCTTCTTAACAGTGCACCTCGTTTTGGATCACAAAAATGGACAAGTGCAAATCTGGCAGAACGATCAACTTTTGATCGATGAAGAGATTGCAACTTTGCCCGCATCGGACTCCTTGCTCAATGCCTTGGAAGTTGGAATCACCGCCACCGATCATGCGGCGGAAGTTTGGATTGACGAAGTTCAGATTTCTCACGAGCCCATCGAAATCAAAGCGATTCCCACCACGCAAACGGATTGAAGCGTCCTAAACGCTAGACTTGTCAAACACCACGTCCCTCATCGGCTGACGGGAACGTAGGCGAAGCCATCCGACTGCAAGTTGACGACGGCAGTCAAAGCTGAAACCGCCGTGTCGACAAACACGACCACTTCATCCGGTTTTGCTCCGGATGCAGTCAACGATTGGCCGCACACATACAAATCCACTCCGGCCTCGTGCAATTGATGCATCAGTTCCAGGTTCGGGTTGGTCTCTGTGCCAAACTTCGCCACGTAGGCATCGGAGTTCAGTACCGTCAACGTCGCTCCACCATGGAGGACCACCGCAATTTGAACTTCCGTCGGAAGTTCACCCGCACCCGCGTAGATGTTCAGATACTTCGCAACTTTCTCCAGCCCGGGATTGAGTTTGCCGGGTTCGGCACCGCTGGTTAAATCCACCAGCAACTTCGCCCCAACCTTCGGTTGTTGAACCGCGTTTGGCAGTCTCACGACCTTTCCGACACCTTCGATCACCGGTGTGGTTGCTTCAAACGTTTGCTTTTCATCACCCGCTGCGTCGCTGGACCTCTTGGGAACCGGATGATTCTTCATGGCTTCGGCGAATCCCCGCTCGACAAAACCAGAAACAGCTTTCGCGTGAGCTTGAATCAACTTCACCACGTAGGCGTCGTCGGAGGTTTCTGTCACACGAACACCTTTGTCGGTGTTCTCGTGAACCATTTTGATCTTGTCAGTGTGACGAAAGATCTCCGCAAACAACGGATCTCGCATGCGAATCGGATTGGTCTCTTCGATCCGATATTCCATCCACTCGACGTGCTCCTGAATCGCCTCGGCAATCTTCGGATCATCCGATTCGGTCACCGTTTCGACGCCGGCAGGCAACTCTTTGACCGTTCGCCGAATCGCATCATGGTTTTGAAGCAGGAACTGAAACACTTCATGGTCAGCATCGTGCCGGTCATCATGGCCAACCTGTTCGGCCGTCGGCCCGTTTCCTCCCGCTCCATTTTCTTCCACCCCATGTCGCTGGCCGTTCCTCATCCCACGGCCTCGACCAAAGCCCCGACCACTTTCCGGTCCACGTCCGGCTCGCGGCCCACGGCCAAAGCCTGACCCTCGCTGGACTTCTGACTGAGCATCGCTGGAATTCTCTTGCGTGAACCCTGGCAGGCTCACTAGGAACGACAAACACCCAAACGTCATCAAGCCAATCATTCGGTTCATTGAATCGTTCCTATTTCAAAGTTCGTGCTGGAAAAACATCTCAGTCAAAAGCCAACAGCAGCCTATTCGTCTGAATTCGCGGGCATGTGCTTCGCGATGTAGGCGGGTTCGCCCATTCGTTCCAGCAGATCCAGTTGCAATTCCAACCAACCAGCGTGACCTTCTTCGTCCACGGCAATGCGTTCGAACAACTGGCGAGTCCCGATGTCTCGGTCTTCGCTCGCTTGAATCGATGCGGTGGTGTAGAAGTCGATGGCTTCTTGCTCATCCGCCAAGTCAGATTCGAACATCTCTTTGAGAGTCTTTGCCTGAACAGGCGTTTTCTGCATCGTCAAGTTGGGATTCCCTTTCAAGAACAAGATTCGGTTCAAGAAGTCTTCCGAATGCCCCAATTCCTCATGCAATTCTTCACGCATCTTGGAAGCCAACAGCCCCATTCCCCAGTCGTCCAGCACACAGGCGTGCAACTGGTACTGGTGCGTCGCGGTCAGTTCCATGCCCAATGCTTTTTGCAAGTTCTCAATCGTTTGTGTCTTACTCATCACTCTTCTCCAAAGGTCACAGGAAAACTAATTTTGATGCGTGTTGGACGCGATGCTCGCTGAGTTAACATGGCCAAACGGCCCTCTGATCAACCAACATCAGTCAGTGATGTCATTTTCATTGCCGGCCAGTTTCCTCGATGGCTCAACAAATCATTGTATCGCCATGTCACGATATGTCAACCAGTCTTTCTTGCGTAAATGATCCCAAAGCAACTAGCTGATCTGCAATCATTCGGATCGCCGACGCCTCCACATTTTGAATCGCCAATTTAGAGAAATCGTGACATGAAATCAGAGCTGCCCGCGAAAGAACTGCCCGACCACCATTGCCCTGTTTGTGGTTCCAAACAACGCGTCTTTCTTCGCTACCCTTGGTACATCTGCAAAGAATGCGTGGCTCTGGCCGAGGACGGCGATGGTCGACGCCTGAACTTCGGGAACGTGAGCTTCTCGGGTGGCTTTTGCTTTGGCTACGTGGACGAACCGGACACCGAGTCCCGAGTATGCGGCTCCGTGTTTTGCCTGATCCATGGACGCCCCGTGTATGTGACCGAAGCTCGGTTTGGCGGCACCGTGGCTCAACCTCTGACTTCATCACACGCGGTCGGCATGCAGCTTTACGACAACGTTGATTTGCGACGTCGCACCACATCATAGGTTTTCTGCACTGGTTGTGAATCGCATCTACACGACGTTCCTGGATCGCATTCGTGTGCAGCGATCACGCAAAGCGATCTTGCCGACCAAAGGCATCGCAATAGACCAGCCGGCCATCCGAGAAACGTTTCAGAAAACTGGCTTGGAGACTCCGCAAGAAAAACACATCGTCGGGCATGCCCTCAAAGCAATGTTGAACGCCGAAGTCCGAGCTCAGTTGGAAATCAAATGGCGGATGCGACGGCGGGTTCACTATTCCAACAAGCCTCCGCCGAAGCTTATCACCGGCCGCCGAACCGACTCGCGAAATTGGGTCCTTCTCAACTGCATTGTCGGCGTGAATCGGATCGCGATCAACCGAGGCGATGTGATTTGGAACGGCAACTTCGATGCCCTCCACGATGTTAAAATCGCTCGGACGTTCATGGTGCGGTACATCGTCTTGACTGCTTCTAGCTCGGGAGCCCTTCGCAACGTCCACCATTGAGACAACACCATGCCCACCGAGACCTCCATCGCGAAACTCAACCAGTTCATCCGGTGGGGATCCGTCGCGGCAATCCTGATCGCGGTGCTGGTGATCTTCCGCACGCTTCCGATCAACCTTGTCACATCGGCAATGAACGAATGGATCGGAGGCCTGGGTTGGTGGGGCCCAATCGTTCTCGTGCTGCTGTACATCGTGGCGACAATTCTGTTTGTGCCTGGCACCATCTTGACGCTTGCCGCGGGAGCCATTTTTGGATTGGCTGTCGGAACCATCGTGGTTTCAATTGGTTCCACCGTGGGAGCCGCATTGGCGTTTTTGATCTCTCGGTATGTGGCCCGAGAGAAAGTTGCCAAGCTCGCCGAAGACAACCGTCGCTTCGCCGCCATTGATCGAGCGATCGAAGAAGGCGGGTGGAAGATCGTTGGGCTGCTTCGATTGTCACCGGCTTTGCCTTTCAACTTACAAAACTACTTGTACGGCCTGACTCCGATTCGTTTCTGGCCATACGTTTTCACCAGTTGGCTGGCGATGCTGCCTGCCACGTTTCTGTACGTCTACTTGGGGCACATCACGGGAGCAGCGGTCAGTGCTGACCGCGAACGCACACCTGCGGAATGGGCGATGCTCGCCGTCGGATTGTTGGCAACCATTGCGGTCACCATTTATGTCACTCGCTTGGCCAGTCGCAAACTGAACGAACAAGTCGACCAGGATCAGCGCGACGATACAGAGACACTGAACGAGCCCAAACCAACTGAAGATCCTAACACCCGCCGTACGTTCGCTCTGGCGGGTCTCGCCTTGGCATCGGTCTTGTTCGCCACCTACGTGTCGATGAACTCCGAACGAATCAAACAAACAGTGACGGGCTGGTTCGGTCCACCGGCGGTCGAGTCAACCGAATCTCATGACGTCAATCCCGCCGGACCCTCAATCGATCATTCGTTGCTAAGCGAGCTACTGGCGTCGCACGTTCAAGAAGGCGGCTGGGTGAACTACGAAGCCTTGCGAGACGACACCGGAAAGCTTGACCGGTACTTGAGCGTCGTTGCTTCCGCACCTTGGGACAAGCTCGGCCGCGACGAAAAGCTTGCCTTGCTCCTCAATGGCTACAACGCATCGACATTGAAATTGATCTTGGATCACTACCCCGTCCAGTCCATCAAAGACATTCCCGCCGCCGATCGCTGGGACGCCGTTCGATGGAACATCGGCGGCAACACATGGAGCCTCAACCAGATCGAACATGAACAAATCCGACCACACTTCAAAGAACCACGCATTCACTTCGCATTGGTGTGTGCCGCGGTCGGATGCCCGCCGCTCAGACGCGAAGCCTACGACGCAGATCGCCTGGACGAACAACTGGAGGATCAAACCCAGATTGTCCATGACCATGCCACTTGGTTTGAGTATCTCAATGGCGACAACGAACTCCGCTTGACCAAACTCTATGACTGGTACGGCGACGACTTCACGCAGGCGGCTGAATCCATCCCGCGTTTCGCGGCCTCTTATTCACAACCGTTGCAGCGTTCCATCGATTCCGATCAAACGCCGACCATCACCTGGTTGCCATACGACTGGTCACTCAACTCGAACCTGAATCGACAACCTCGATAGATCGACTCGATCAAACGACCACGCTCCTACTCCGAAGCTCTTCTCTCCGATCTGGCTCCCCCATGAACGCTCTGCTTCCCCGTGATGAACACAACCAACAACTGGAAGCCAACGTCCACCCAACCAACTGGAAAAACCCAACTCCCGACCAACCATATCATTTGGTCGTCATCGGAGCCGGAACAGCTGGCTTGGTCACCGCAGCGGGAGCGGCCGGGTTGGGCGCCCGGGTCGCGATCATTGAACGAGACTTAATGGGAGGCGATTGCCTGAACGTCGGATGTGTTCCATCCAAGGGCGTCATCAGCGCCGCGCGCGTCGCAGCGACCGTCAAAAACGCGTCGGACTTTTCGGTCAACGTGCCCGATGGTGTTGAAGTCGATTTCGATGGCGTGATGAGTCGCATGCGAGAGCTACGTGCGAAGATCAGTCACAATGACTCTGCCAAACGCTTCCAAGATCTCGGCGTCGACGTCTACTTCGGACAGGCCAGCTTTCTGGACTCGCAAACAATCGATGTCGCGGGAACACGCCTTCCATTCAAAAGAGCGGTGATCGCAACGGGAGCCCGCGCCGCCGCTCCACCGATCAAGGGTCTGGACCAAGTCGACTACCTAACCAACGAATCCTTTTTCTCGCTGACCGAACTTCCAAAACGAATTGGAATCATTGGGGCCGGACCGATTGGCTGTGAGATGGCTCAATCGTTTGCCCAGCTAGGATCGGAAGTCTTCCTGATTGAGTCCCAGCATGGAATTCTCCCCAAAGAAGATCGCGAAGCCGCTGACATCGTTCAAAAAGCGATGCTGGCGGATGGTGTTCAGTTGCTTTGTTGTGGGCACGATCTCGAAATCAAAAACGATGGTGGAATCCGTTTGACGGTCGACTCACATGGCCAGCACTACGACCAACCGGTCGATCAGTTGCTCGTCGCCGTGGGACGGGCACCGAACGTGGAGAAGCTCAACCTCGATGCCGTTGGAGTCAAATTTGACAAGAACGGTGTGGATGTCAACGACAACCTTCAAACCACCAACCCCAACATTTTCGCGGCGGGCGACGTTGCATCCAAGTATCAATTCACTCACGTGGCGGACTTCTTGGCTCGGATTGTGATTCAGAATTCGCTTTTCGCGATCGGGCCATTTGGGAAGAAGAAAGCAAGCGACCTGATCATCCCTTGGGCAACCTACACCAGCCCTGAGATTGCTCATGTCGGCATGTACGAACAAGACGCCAAGGACGCGGGCATCGATATCGACACGTACATCCAACACTTCGACGAAGTTGATCGGGCCATCCTCGAGGGCGACGAAGAGGGATTCGTCAGGATTCACACGAAAAAGGGCACTGACAAAATCATTGGCGCGACGATCGTCGCCAAAAACGCCGGCGACATGATCTCGGAAATCACCATTGCAATGAACAACAACGTGGGGCTGGGTGCGATCGCCAACGCGATCCATCCTTATCCGACACAAGCCGAGGCGATCCGCAAGCTTGGCGATCAATACAACCGCACTCGCCTGACTTCTTTCAACAAGACCATGTTGAACGCATTGATGCGATGGAACGTCGGTCGCTGACCAGCCCCACTGCGATTTTCCCAAACGAGATGACCAACTCCCTGCACCTGGCCCCAAGCTGCAGCCAACCGCAACTGCAAGGGTCGCCAAACATACGTAATCCGCATAGACTCCTGACGCAAAGCCAACCATCAACAGCCCATTTGGCGACATTCTCGTTGGAATTTCCTTGCCCCCAAGCCCAGGTGGATATCGGAACGGCCGAAACAAGTCGGCACGCTGGACGTTGCCAGCTTTAGCATTGCGCGAAATTTGCGCATCTGTATCAGGAATCGCGTGCAGGTGAATCATGCCCCGGCATGAAAGCAACCAAGTACACGAACGATGTCCGCTGTCGCGTCTGCAACAATCCCTTGCGTTTCCCCGCAATTAGCAGCAAAATGCCACTGTTCGGCACAAACAACACGCAAAAGAAATCTCAATGCGTACTTCCACGCTCGTTCTATGCATTGGCTTATGCATTGCTGCCGTAACCGTCATCAGTTGGTTCATGATTTCGGCCGATCAACAACGCCAGCACGTCAACGAGAATGCAGCACGAGCGATTGACACGACCGAACGGCTGGAACGTGAAATTGGATACGGCGGGCTCATTCACAACTTCAAAAACTATGTCCTTCGTCCGACCGAGTCCCAGTACTACGAAGACGCGATCCAGAACGCTGAAACTGCGTTTGGGCTGATTCTCGAATTGGAGCAGATTGACCAGGGCCCCATCCAAGGCAGGCCACTACCGGAAACTCGGCGCATGGTCGCGGAGTATTCCGATCAACTGCAAATTGTTCATGAAATGGCCAGCAATAACGCGTCCGCGCGTGAAATCGACGATGCAGTTCGCTTTGATGATGCGCCCACTTTGAACGAACTGCAAACAGCTGTCGATTCGCTCAATGGAGCCTATCGAGCTGAAGCTGGCCGCCTAGAACGACTCACTCGGATGCTGATGATCCTCAACGTCGTCCTCGGTCTGGGCACTGCGATCACGCTGGCGACCTTGAACGTCCGCCAACACATTAAGAACCTACAAAACCAAGTTGTTTACATCGAACTGCTCGGTCAAAGCGGCGGAATTTGGAACTGGAATCGCCAAACCGATGAGGTCCAGTACGCACCGAAATTCAGAGAAATGCTGGGGTTCGCGGGGAATGACACGGATTCGTTCCCCGAAAACATAAAAGCCAGCCGTGATCGAATTCACGCCGATGACATGGCGGTTTTCGAAGAAAGGCTGGCGAACCAGCAGCAAACGCGCAAACCTTTTAGCGTGGAATTTCGCATGCTCGACAACAAAGATCGCTATAGATGGTTTCGAACGCATGCCCACACGCTGTTTGATCACGACGGAACCCCGATCCGAACAGCAGGAACCATCTTCAACATTGAAGACAGCAAGAAATATGAACACGAGCTTCAAGAAAGCAATCAGGAACTCCAACGCTTCGCCTTCGCAGCATCGCACGACCTTCAAGAACCCCTGCGAGCGATCACTGGATTCAGTCAACTTCTCCAGCAACGGCACACCAACTCGCTCGACGAAAAAGGACAAGGCTACCTGAGGCACATCGTGGAGGGCGTTGGTCGAATGAAAACGCTCATCGACGATATTTTGACGCTTTCGCGAGTGGGTCAATCCGAACTGGAATTTGCAGAGATTGATCTCAACGACTGCGTGCGAACCGCACTTCAGAATCTTTCGCAAACGATCCAAGAAACCGAACCCGAGATCCAGATCGGAGAGCTCGGTACTGTCCACGGTCACGAAGGTTTCTTAGTCGAACTGTTTCAGAACCTAATCAGCAACGCCATCAAGTTCCGCAAAGCAGGGCAAACAGCCAAGATCAACATTGACTCCCGATCCGATGGATCTCGACTCAACATCACTGTCGCAGATCAAGGAATCGGAATTTCGAAAAGTCACCACGCTCAAGTCTTTGAGTTGTTCAAACGTTTGCATCGTCGAGAACAAATCCCGGGCACTGGCATTGGCCTGGCCCTTTGCAAACGAATCGTGGAGCGTCACCACGGAACCATCTCGCTTCTTTCAGAACAAGGCGAGGGCGCAACCTTCCGTGTCTCCCTCCCTATCGCTACCAAAACCGAATCATCCGCTCAGGAAGCTCAACATGCCAAACCAAGAGAAACCCATCGACATCCTGCTGGCCGAAGATAGCGAAACCGATGCAGAACTAACCATTGATGCATTGCAACAAGGTAAGATCCACAACAACATCTATCATGTTTGGGACGGTGAAGAGGTGCTACGATTCCTTCGCAAGGAGGGCGAGTACAAAGATGCAGTTCGCCCCGATTTGATCCTTCTCGATCTCAACATGCCTCGAATGGACGGTCGAACGGTTCTCAAAGAAATCCGATCCGACGATCTGATCAAGGCGATTCCGGTGGTCGTTTTAACTACGTCCAGTCAAGAACGTGACATCCACGAATCATACGGGCTGGCCGCCAACAATTACATCGTCAAACCAGTCGACATTGTCCAATTCTTTGAGGTGATTCAAAGCGTCCAGGAATTCTGGGTCAACGTAGTCAAGCTACCGAAGAAATAGATCAACGTCAGCAGAAATCGCCAACAACACACGAATGCCGGAGCATTCCGTTGGTCGCACTCCTAATTGAACACGTCTACTGAGACACATCACGGGCACCCCCAGCAACAATCCAGTGCTTGTGATCGACATTGGAGCTTCCGCCGGCGTCGGGCCCCATTGAAGAATTCTTCGATCACATGCCTCCCGATACGGGAATGTCATTTGTCGTCATCCAACTCTTGTCGCCTCACTTCAAATGCCTGATGGACGAACGGTTGGCTCGTCACACCAAGATGGCGATCCACAAGGTGAGGATCGCAAAAGTGCGATCGTGATCATTTTTGGTCTTCGCGTTCTCCGCGATGATACCAATTCCCACGATCAACGTTAGAAATGCGACTGCGTCTCGTTCGAATTGGATTGCGGGCTCCTGGGGTGCGCCATCGACATGGCGCACACGCAACTCTCCACCGCGATGTAGATCAGCTTGCGTTCAGCGGTCGCTCCATACAATTCGTCTGCCAAACGCTTTCAATGTCTGAGAAGTCGGACACACAATTTCCTCAAGATGCTTTCCGAACGCGGAACGATCGGTCAGATTCAGATGAGTCCAATATTTCGATCTGTTCGATGCTTTCCATTGCATCTTGCACCTCTTCGAAAGACTGAGTCGTCCGAATCCAAACGACGAGCTCGCCATCGAATGCACGTACCCTCCATTGCCGACCCTTCAGTGCGGAAACGATTTTGAACCGCATGGATTCCGCGTCCCGGCCTTCTGAGAATTCGATCAAAACTCGAACCGCTTCCTCCGCCGGCACCCCGAAGGGATTGACCGAACGAAACACATCTGGTGTAGATAAATTCCCCGGGTGACCATAGGGAAGCGGATGAGCATGCCCGCGCGGTCCAACAGGACTGGGGAACTCATTGGAGACGTCCTGCTCGTGCCAACTGGCATTGGGAATGGGAGGTGCCGATAGAACAGTGGCAAAAACAATCACTGCCATGAAAGCGGCTTGAGCGACGTAGGTCACGGCCAAGGCTCGCGCGATTCCGATCCAGTACCACAGTGAGATCATGACGATCCCAACCAGGAAAATGAATGCCACCTGCATGAGCACCGCGGTGCCACCACCCTGCAATCCACTGAAGTCCAAATTCGCGGCCGCACCGCTGCGATTGAGTCGCATGCCTACTTTAAGCAGCACGACCCCGGCAATGCAGAGCACTCCTGTCGTTCCCAAACCGGCGGCCGCACTGACGAAGGTACTGCCCAATTCGCCAAAAACCCGTTTCAGAACATGCAACCGAGGCAGGAACAACAGCCCAATCGCGATTGCTCCCAATACGACCTCAAAGATCCCGACGATGAACATCGGCCACGGTGCAAGCAAACTGAGGCAGAGATTCAGAATGGCGAATGAAGCGACCACGACATGAAACTTATGCGTCTTCACCCAGGCCAACACGCCGTTTTGGCTCTTCTTCCCGTGTCGATTGATTGGGCGAGCGACCCCGGAACCTCCCGCGCCATTCGTCCCCGCGAAGGATCGCACCGTGGCGGGTTGCTGAGGTAGCGTTCGAGTCACCGCCCGCGACGAGGATGCACCGGCGGGCCGCGTGGGCTTTCGGGTGGATGCCGCCGGACGAACGGCCGCTTTTGCCGCTACAGGTTGGCTCGCAACAACAGGCTTCGGGGAAGGCAAGCGAAATTGCGTTTGGCAATGAGGGCACCTCAGACGCTTTCCTGCTGCCTGATCCGAGACTTTGAGGGTGCGCTGACAACCGGGACACGAAACATTCATGAATTGCGAGGCCAATCATAAAGCGGACTTTTCAACGACATCCTCCATGCAGAGTCGTCTTCTTCTGACACCACTGGGTCCCGGGAAGTTCCATCGGGCTATTGGTGCTCCCTCATAAGAAATGGAGAGGGTAGACGATAGAATGCATTCAAAAGGCAACGTCCACTACGCGCATCCGCTCAACCTGCGATAATGGCGTTTCATCCTATCCGATCCCATCAAACTAACTTTTTCGAATGAGTGACCTGCCAAATTGCCCCGAGTGTGCCGGCGAATTCACCTATGAAGATGGCATCCTTTTGGTTTGTCCCAGCTGCGGGCATGAATGGTCGCCAGCTGAGGCCGAGGCCGCGGCGGAAGCAAACGTCATTCGCGACGCCAACGGGAACGCACTCGAAAATGGCGACACGGTGGTTGTCATCAAGGACTTGAAAGTCAAAGGTGCCGGGCAGACGGTCAAAGTGGGCACCAAAGTCAAGAACATCCGCTTGGTCGATGGCGACCACGACATCGATTGCAAGATCGACGGCATCGGTGCGATGGGCCTGAAGTCGGAATTCGTCCGAAAAGCGTGAACCGGCGTTTCGCGTTGTCAATCGAAGCTTGATTGAGGCAGCAGCCGTTCCTGCGATACTCGCGGAAAAATCAGGCCAGCGAAACTTCAGGAAGCCCCATCAGCGACGCCGTCTTTTCTCGCGGAACGCAGATCGAAACTTTCGTTCCGGTCTCAAATGATTCTGCCATGATCGTGCCTCCATGAGCTTCAATGATTCGTTGGCAGATCGGCATCCCCAGCCCCGTCCCGGTGGGCTTCGTGGTGTAGAACGGCTCAAACATGTGGTTCGCTTGCTCTTCGGTCAAACCGGGACCGTTGTCCTTGATGCGAACATGAACTTGTCTTTCGTCACAACTGCAATCCATTTCGATTCGAACGGATCCATCCGTTGCCTCCAAAGCGTTGGTGAACAAATTGCGGAAGACTTGTTCCATCCGGCAGACATCGACTTCGACCTCATGCTCGCACGTGGACGCCATTTCGATCAACTTTGCATCGCGGAGTCGCCATTTGGATTCCAAGTCATTCCATGCTCGCTGCCAGATGTACTCCAAGTCGACACGTTCGAGCTTGGTATGAATTGGCGCCGCAAAGGCCCGAACACTTTCCAGCAATGTCGCTAGATCAGAGGCGGCTCGCTGAATGGCAGACAATTCTTCTTCTGAATCCGAGTCGTTGCGAATGTCCATTGCCAGGACCTCGGACGCCGCCTTGATTCGCTGAATCGCATTCCGGCTTTCATGTGCTAGTGCAGCGACGGTTTCCCCAATTGCTGCCAAACGCTCGGCGCGAACAGCACGTTGTGTGGCTTCCGCTAGGTCCGACACATCAATGCCGATCGACAAAACAAACTGCGGGCAACCTTCGTCATCATTCAACTTGGAATTGGACCAACGGAATTCGCGAGCCTCGCCGTTTTTACAGCGAATCCGGTTGGTGACACCTCGCGAAGATTCCAGTCTCGCGGTGGTCTCGAAGATCTGACTGAGCCGATCAAGATCATCGGTGAAGATACATTTTTCAAACCAGTTCTCTCCTATGAGGTCATCTTGTGTCCAACCAGTCAACTCCGTCAAGAACCGGTTGAAATGAACGACTTGGCCATTGAAATCCAAAACCAGGATAATGGCTTCGGCGGTGGACTGAAGTCGCTCAGCAAAGGCGTGCTCCTTAACCAGCTCCTGCTTTAGGACACGACGATCAAGGATCCGACGCACGGTTTGGATCAGATCTTCAGGAATGATTGGCTTGATAACATAGTCCGAAATCCCCTGCCGAAAGGCTTTGATGGCCGCCTGCAGATCGCTGTAACCCGTCACCACAATCACCGGAGTTTTCGCGCTCGCGGCAAGCAGATCTTGCACTCGATCCTCGATCAATCCGTCTGGAAGACGCCGGTCGGTCAGAATCAACCCGAATCGTTTTTTCCCGAGAACTTCCAACGCCTCATGAACGCTCGCCACGATCGTGACTTCGAATCCTTCGATTGATAACACGTCGGACAAAGACTCGGCCGCATCGAGGTCGTCCTCAATGACAAGGATGTGGTTAAAAAATTGCATGAGAGTCTTGAAGGACGAGAGAGGAGAAAAAGCGAACGTCAGTGTCGCGTCTTGCAAACACGAACAAACTTTTGATCAAAGCAGTCAAACGTTTTTGAAACATGCAGCGAGTTGATTGACTCGCAATTGATTTGCCGACCGTGACATCCGGAAACCCCGACGTTTCGCGAATGATGTGCCACGTTGAGAACGTGACAATCTCACGTCATAGAATCTGGGTCAGCACGCAGTTAGTTATCGCAAGCTTGGTGAAATCGACCGGAACTTCAGCGAAACCCCGCCTCAAGACAATTCCGGCTTCATTTTGCTCCATCGATACGATGCCACCTCCGACTGTGCGATAATGCACGCACGGTGATCCAATTCGCACGCCAAAAAGCAGTTTTGCCTAGATTTCCCGTCCATCAAACGATGGAACGAAGATCGCAGAAGACACCATCGGCAACTCAATCCCGAATCCACCTCCAGACGACCAGCAGCCATCATGAGTCAGACCATTAAATTGCTACTTGTCGATGACGAAGATGACTACCGACGCAGCTGTGGGAAGTTCATGGAGCGATTGGGGCACACGGTGAGATCATCCGCGAGTGGAGCCGAGGCGATGACTTTCCTTGACCGGGAAGATTTCGATGTGGCTGTGTTCGACATCGACATGCCAGGGATGAATGGCCTCGAATTGATGCAACGAGTTCAGGAAGAAGCGTTTGATGTGGAGGTTGTTTTCTTGACCGGGAAAGGAACCATCGAAGCCTGCGTTCAGGCAATGCAGATGGGAGCTTGCGATTTCCTGACCAAGCCTTGCTCCTTGGTCGATCTCGAACATCGCGTGCAATTGGCTAGTCAAAGAGGGAAACTCAAAAAGGAAAACCAACAGCTCAAAGCAATCGTGACTCGAAATCGTCCTGCCCCCAAATTGGTCGGCAATTCCGTGGCCATGAAAGACCTTTCTCGAATGATTTCAAAGGTCGCTCCCACTCGCAAGCCGGTCCTGATTGAAGGTGAGAGCGGAACTGGCAAAGAGGTGGTGGCACGCTCGGTTCAACAACAAAGCGATCTATCGGACCGGCCATTTGTGACGATCAACTGCGCGGCGCTTCCTCAGCAATTGGTCGAAAGCGAACTGTTCGGGCATCAAAAAGGTTCGTTCACGGGTGCGACGGCCGATAAACCCGGACTGTTCGAAGTGGCTGATGGTGGAACCTTGTTCATCGACGAAGTCGGAGAACTGCCGCCGGAGCTGCAACCGAAATTGCTGCGAGTCCTAGAAGACGGCTCGCTCCGCAGGATCGGGTGCCATCGAGAACGCAAAGTCAAAGTCAGACTGATCGCTGCAACCAATCGTGATCTGACCGAAGAAGTCAAAGCGGGACGGTTTCGAGAAGATCTCTTCTACCGGATCAACGTGCTGACACTCAATCTGCCTCCGCTTCGAGAACGCAAAGGCGATATCGAACTGCTGCTTCAACACTTCTTGCCTCGTGGATGGTCGTTGGATGATGAAACACTCGAGACCATGGTTCACTACCACTGGCCCGGCAACGTTCGGCAGTTGATCAACGTCATCGAGCGTGCCACGATCCTGGCCGATCAGCAGGTGATCACGATGGATGATTTGCCACGTGAGCTTGTTCACGCGAACGACTCGCTTTCATCGATGCGATTGCCCCCTGAATTTTCCGAATCCTCGCATCTCAATGGCGAATCCGTCGCAATCGATCATTGCGAGAATGGAACGTCGATCGACGCCGAGCAAGACCCGGCGTTGGGCGACAGCAATTTGAAAGTCGACGACCTCGTCAAAGCACACGTGCTCAAGGTTCTGGAGCAGCTTGGAGGAAACAAAGCCAAGACAGCTCGGCATTTGGGAATCCATCGCCGAAAGCTCTATCGCCTGCTGGAACGTTTCGAGCAGAACTTGCCATCGGAAGAAGTGTTATGAGCGAACAACAATCTCGCAACTTAACAACACTGGTTGGCGTGGATCCATCACCGCCGGCTCGCAATGCGTTGGAAGCATTGGCGATGTCATCCATTGCTCCATCTTGCAATGTCTCACTGGCAACAGTCGTCTCGGAACCGCCGCTCTACCGTGTCGATGACACAGATTTGCCGTGGATTCCGCAGGAAGTCTTCGATTCACGAATGGAAGCGGAACAAAGACGCCTGCAAGCACTGGCCGATGAACTTGGCTCCCGTTTTTCGGCTTGCGAAACGGTCGTCGCCCAAGGACATCCTGGGCGAGAGTTACTGCAACTGGCCGAGACTCAAGGTGCCGACTGGATCGTCCTTGGTTCAGTTGGCCACTCTGCGATCGCGAGGATCATGCTGGGCAGCACTTCGGACTACGTCGCCAATCGTGCTTCATGCACTTGCTTGATTCATCGTTCACCCGAGACCCCACCGGACGCGACCGAGAGTGTTTTCACACGGGTGGTCGTCGCGATCAGCAATGCTGCTTCGGATGCCTCATTGCCGGAATGGATTGAAACGCTGCGGTTGCAGCCTGGTTGTGAAGTCCACCTGCTGCATGTGATGGAAACTCATCCGGAATACGAACTGCATCTGTTGAAGAAAATTTCGGCCTACATGGAAGAGGTCCGCTCAGCGGCTTGGAAGCTGATGGAATCGACGCGGCCGAAACTGGAGTCTCTCGGCATTCATGTGCGGCCGATGCTCGTCGAGTCGGCTCACATCGGTCAAACCATTGTCGACTATGCCGATTCGCACGACTGCGACTTGATCATCGTTGGCGATCAGGACGACACGATGATCGAACGGGTCATGCTGGGGAGTGTCAGCCGCTTCGTCGTCCGGCATGCATCCCAATCCGTGCTGATTGCACGCTCGATCACTCGATCGTCCACCGCAAATAAAAACTTGCATTCGTGACGTGCAGTTCGTCACAACCTGTCCGACACCCGTGCCGCATTGGCACACATCCCATCCAATTCCGATGAAATTTGACTTGGCCTGAAGGTTGCAAACCTGTGCATTTCAGTGCGGGATGGATCATCCGGCCCGCACAACATCTTTGACCCAAACCTCCATTGATGGGAACTGTCCGATGCGAATTTTACTGGCCGTCGATTCTTCTCCCCATGCACATCAGGCCGTGGAGTTTGCATCGCATCTGCCGCTGAGAAAGCCCGTCGACTTTGACCTCGTCTCGGTCGTGGCTCCACCAATGATGGTCGACACGGGATCGATGTCCATGCCACTGGACTTCGGATCGTTTCTGGAGATTGAAACGGACCGCAACCGGGAGGCCATCTCGCATCTGGCGAACGATTTAGAATCTCAAGATCACGTTCATTCGGTGCACACTCATGTCCCGATCGGTCCGCCTACATCGGCTTTGCTGGACGTCGCGGAACAATCCAGCGCCGACCTGATTGTGCTGGGGGCCATCGGCCACTCCGCCATCGAACGAGTTCTCTTGGGGAGCGTTTCCGACTATGTCGCAACTCATGCCGATTCTAGCGCCCTGGTGGTTCGCGCCCCCAAAGAAGCGAGCGTTCAACTCGACTTGCAAAAGATCATGGTGGCATTGTCAGGCCGCCCAGAGGACGAACGCATGTTGTCGTGGTTGAAAGAGTTGAAGTTGCGTCCCAACGTGGAAATTCACCTGGTTCGCATTCTTGATCGCTTCACCTTCTATCGCCAAGACCTGCGTGAGCAAGCCTCCGACATTTGGAATTCGCAGCATGAACAAGCTCAAGCTCAGATTCTGGACTTCGAAACCAAACTGCAAGACTTAGGGCTCAATACCGAAACGCACTTGGTCGAAGCCGATCACGTTGGCGAGGCCTTGGTCGAATATTCGCGACGCCATGGCTGTGACTTGGCTGTGACCGGTGACAGTGACAGCGGACTGCTCACTCGCGTATTTCTGGGCAGCACCTCTCGGTATGTTCTTCGCCATGCGGACTGCAGCGTGCTGATCATTCGCGACAAAGAAGATCGAGCCAAGGCGCATCGTCAGATCGCAGAACAATCGATGGCAGGAACATGATCTTTGACACGCGGGCCAAAAAGGAAGACGCTCCCGACTCGAAAACGTTGGCAGCCGAACACACCCGAGAAGCGATCGGCCGACGTCTTGATGAGGGACTGAGGCCCGACTACCTGCCGGACTTTGTTTACGGTGCCATCGATGGGACGGTCACAACGTTCGCCGTTGTGTCCGGTGTGGCGGGGGCGAGCTTGTCACCTTCGATCGTGATCGTCCTGGGTTTGGCGAACTTGGTGGGCGACGGCTTCAGCATGGCGGCCAGCAACTTCTCGGGCACGCGAGTCGAACGTCAACAATTTGAAAAGATGCGAGCTCGCGAAGAACACGAGATCGACACCTATCCATCCGGGGAAAGAGAAGAGATTCGCCAGATCATGAATCGCAAGGGATTCGAAGGCGATGATCTGGAACGAGCGGTCACGATCATTACCCAAGACAAAGAGCGTTGGGTACGCGTGATGTTGACCGACGAACTTGGACTGAGTCTGTCCGCGAAATCGCCGTTGGTGGCTGCCGCAACGACGTTTGTCGCGTTTCTGATCCTTGGATTCCTACCCTTGTTCCCGTTCGTTTTCGCCGCGATCACGGGCGGCGTTGGCGACACGTTGGATCACGGCACCTATCTGCAAAGCACGATCCTGACTGCCGCGGCATTCTTTCTTGTGGGAGCAGTCAAGTCGCGATTCATCGCCCAGTCATGGCTGTTCTCAGGCCTAGAAACGTTGGCCCTGGGAGGCTCGGCTGCCGCAATCGCGTACTTCATTGGCAAAGCGATCAGCAACTGGGTTTGACCAACGTTCCTTCAACAGTCTGCTGGCTTCCTTTCACTGCCGTTGCACCGCCGACGTTGTTTCCGAACGCTTCAGGCCTTCAATCATGCGATTGCGAGTGATCCAGACGCTGCATGGCACATGACGCAGCACGTACTGCGAAGTACTTCCCAACAAGAACCTGCTGAACTGCGAACGAGGTGTTTCACCAAGCACGACCAGATTGATGTCGTGCGACTCGACGAATCGGGTGATGCCTTCACCGTAGTGAACATCTTCCAAGAAGTGAGTGGTCACGTGATCGGACACTTCTTCCAGCTGCTCTTTCGCATGGGACAGCTCGTCCTTGTAGTACTGCACGCATTTCGAATCGGCGTACATTTCGTTCAAGCAGTTCGCCACCAGAACCACATTCAATTCCGTCTGCCCACGCCAAGGACTTTCCATCAGTTCCTCCAGGGCAGCTTGGCAGGGACCAGTGCCCTCGTAGCCCAAGCACACTTTCAGCGGAGCCGATTTCTGAGGCAACATTTGTGACCGAACCACCAAGACGCTGCAGGGAGCATGCGTGGCAACAAAATCGCTTGTACTGCCCAGTAGCATTCGACTGATCTGCGAATGCCCGGTTGCACCCACCACCACCAAATCTGCTTTGATGTCCTTGGCTTTTTGCACAATGGATTCACCGACCGCTCCTTCAATCAGTTCCGTCTTCACGTGAACGTTCGCACCATCAAATATGCCTGCGATACGCTGAAGACTGGCCTGTGTAGTCAAGCAATCCTGCTCATACGCTTTTTCGACCAGTTCGTTGGTCGAATAGCTTGCGTGAACAAATCTTCGATGCACGACCGAAACCAAAGTCAGCTCGACGGGATCGAAATGGGGTAAGCGTGCGAGAAACTTGGCAGCTTCCTCGGATGGTCTCGAACCATCAACTGCTAGCAAAACATTGCGCATGACATCAACTCCTCGTTTTCAAAAGCGATCCCAACTGACGGATAGCAACGCTTGATCGCTCGCAGCGGTGATCCAGCTTCAGAATTGCAATCTTGATGCCAAAGCGAACAACCCGGTTTTTCACCAATCAATGGTTCAGATGTGAGCGACTTGTCACACCACTGTCCGGCTCTGTCACAGATCTGGAACGTCAATTGCTCGTTGATGGGGACGTCCATTTTTAAAACGAATCACATCACCAGAAGCGGAGTCCCCCATGTCAAACCGAATGAAATTCAACGATCAACTCACCGTCGGCCCACAACCAAGCCAGGACGAACTGAAGTCATTGCCTGACGAAGGTTTTCGCTCCGTCATCAACTTCCGGACCGAAGGAGAAGACGAGCAGCCAATGTCTCCGGATGCGGAAGGCGAACTCGTCCAATCCACCGGATTGAAGTACTTGCATGTCCCGGTCTCGATGGACGGAATGGATGAAAACAAGGTTGATCAGTTTCGAGAGCAATACGAGTCTCTGCCGAAACCGACCTTTGCTCACTGCAAAAGCGGCAAGCGGGCCGGAGCGATGATGATGATGCACACCGCGGTGGAACAAGGCATCTCGGGCGAACAAGCACTCGAGAAAGCCAAAGAGATGGGCTTCGAATGCGACAAACCCGAGCTGGAACAATTCGTGAAGCAATACGTCAACAACCGCACCCAAGCTGCCGCGAATTAATCCCTTGGGAACTCGAACCGCGGTCGCTCATTTGCGGCAACGGAACCCAGCGAGGTTCCACGACGAACCTCGCTGGACCGATTCCACTGACACTTTTTTCCAGACATCCAGGTGAGTCCGATGACCATGATTTTTGAGAGCATTCAAACGGGAGGAATCTCGCAACTGTCCTACTTGATCGGCGATGACAGCACCGGAACCGCGGCGGTCATCGACCCACAACCCAACGTCGAGACTTACGTCCGTCTCAGCCGTCAACACGGCGTCGCAATCACGCACATCTTTGAGACCCACATCCACGCGGACTTCATGAGCGGTTCGCGCGAACTGCAGTCCAGAGTCGGCAACGCAAAGATTTTCGCGAGCGGCGAAGGCGATGCCAGCTACGGATTCGACGTTCAAAAAATCAAGGACGGAGATTCGTTTGAATTCGGATCCACAAAGATCACCGCCCGACACACGCCTGGTCACACCCCCGAACATTTGTCGTACGAGCTGGCTGATTCCGATTCGCCAAACGAACCATGGGGTGTGCTCAGTGGTGACTCGCTCTTCGTCGGATCCGCTGGCCGTCCGGATTTGCTGTGGGAAGAGGAAACCGAAGAACTCACCAAGCAACTGTTCTCAACGCTTCGTGATTATTACTTAAAACTCGCCGATGACGTCATCGTTTACCCATGTCATGGTGCCGGTTCGGCGTGTGGAGCCAGCATCGGTGAACGACCGATGACGACCATTGGCCAGGAACGGAAAAGCAATGCGTTCTTGCAGCACGAAGACTTCGACGAGTTCGCAAAGTTCGTCACCGAGGGTGCCCCGCCGGTGCCCCAGCACTATCCGATTCTGAAGAAGATCAATGCCGAGGGTCCCGATCTGATTGGTCACGCCCCCGTCGTTCCGGGCCTGCCTCCGAAGCCATTCCAAGAAGCCATTCAGACTGGCCAAGCACAACTCGTCGACACACGTCAAATGCTCGCGTTTGGTGGAGGCCACATCGAGGGTGCAATCAACTTGGGTGACCGACCTGAACTATCGGTCTGGGCCGGCGACATGCTCGACTACGATCGGCCAATCCTGCTCGTCGTGGATGACGAAACCCAATTGGACTGGGTCGCGTGGCATTTTGCGGTCGTCGGATTGCATCGCTTCGAAGGCTATCTCGTCGGTGGTATGAAAGCCTGGGACAATGCTGGACTGCCGTTGTCGACCACGCCACAACTCACCGTTCACGATCTGAACGAACACCAGAGTGAGTTTCAGATCCTCGACGTTCGTGCGTCTTCCGAGTTCGAATCCAATCGAATTTCAGGAGCGAAACACCACTACGTTGCTGACATGAGAGATGGCGTCAACGGCGAGTTGGACCTGAACCGAGACGAGCCCGTCGCGGTTTATTGCGGCAGTGGGTACAGAGCGAGCATCGCTGCGAGCGTGTTGCAACGAAACGGTTTCCAGCGAGTTCACAATGTGCCCGGCAGCATGAGTGCCTGGAAAAACGCGGGCTACTCTGTCGAGAAATAGCCAGCGACGTTCCGTTTCCATCTCCCAGACGTCAACCGGCCGTTGCATCTCATTCGCGAGCGAGCAGCACCAAGATGCAACTGCCGTCGTCGATCACGGTTAGCCCCGCCTCCCGTGCTGCCTGGCTGGCTTCCTCATGCTCCGCACCGGGTTGCATCCACAGGTGCTTCACGCCCGCTTCGATCGCGTCCGCGACCACTTTGCGAGTCACCTCGGGCGGGGTGATGATCGAAACCGCCTCGGGCACCGTCGGCAAATCCTGAATCCGCGGGTACGCCTGATGCCCCTCGATTTCTTCCGTGATCGGATTGAGAGGGTACGCGTTTCGTCCAGATCCGATCAGGGCCCGGAAGACCTTGTTGCCATACTTGTGCTGGCGAGCAGAAGCCCCCGCGACGGCGTAGGTCGGAGCGGAAAGGAACATGGAAATGGCATCGCTCATGATGAGACCTCAGATGGTGTTTAAAACAGTCTGGATGATGGACCAGCGAACTTCAGGAAACGTCATCCGAAATTAGAAAAACGATTTCGGTGAGGTACTTCTTCGGGTTGCCTTTGAAAATCATGCCGGGTCCTTTGTGGTAAATCTCCCGCGTCGGCACGTCATAGTTCAATGACTGTGCTTTCGCGTGCTTCATGATCTTTTCGTAGGACCGACCGATCTCCTCGTAGGGTCCTAAATGCATCAACGACAGGACTCGTCCGCCAGGCAATTCTTTGACGGTGATTTCGTCGTTCGACTCGCCTCCTTTGACCGGCATGCACGCCTCGAAATCAGCGTCCCCTTCTTTGTATTCGGTGTCGTGGTGCAACAACATGGGTTTGCCATTGATGAATCGCCCCAGTCGCCGGCCAATTTTCGCGAATCCTTTGCCGCATTCGCTGTAGGCTCCTTTCATGCGAATGCTTGCGATCAAACAAGGGTCGACGTTCTTTTCCTCGACGGCATAGTTGGTCTGGCTCATCGTTTTGGTTGCCTCGGTTTCATGGACAATGATTTGATCGAGCAACCCGGCAATGCCACGATCTTTTTTCATCCGCTCTTTGATCACAGCCCGTTGGGACTTCAAGCGTTCGACGATGTCGGCGTCGTCACTGTGGTTGCTCAATATCTCTCGAACATCAGCCACGGAGAAATCCAACTCACGAAGCTGTGCAATCACCCGCGCGGTGTCGATCTGTGATTCCGAGTAGTAACGGTACCCGCTCCCAGCTTCGACACGACTTGGCGTCAAAACACCTTGCTCGTGATAAAACCGGAGTGACTTGATCGTCAGCCCGGTCACCTTGGAAAATTCGCCTATGCTGAACATGTCCGCCATCCTACGGCCTCCTCCAACGGGAGAGTCAAACGCCAAATCTGGACTTTTTTCAGGTTCATCCAGTTCGTCGATCCGCCAACAATGTATCCCCTCGCTCACGACCGTTTGGTTGGCACTTCGCCTCGTTAGGAAACACGCATGGTTTGGCTGTCCAAACAATTTGTTCGCTGGCTCAATTGGATCGCTCCATTCGTCAGGCGAAGCCGAGTCGAAGATATCTCGACCAAGGAACTGCGAGGCTTGCTAGAACGGGATGACGAGTCATTCGTCCTGGTGGATGTCCGTTCACAATCCGAGCGAGATGTTTCTCAAATCCCCGGTGCCATTTCGATGGACGAATTTTGGTCGCAGCGGGACGAACTCAAAAACCGAACGGTGATTGCGTCCTGCACCGTCGGAGGTCGAAGCTTGCTTTTCGCTCAACGATGCCTCCACAACGGAATTCAAGCTCGCAACTATCGACCGGGGATACTGGGATGGTGCGAGGCCGGCGGCGAGCTCGTCGATCCGCAGGGGCAGACCACGCGACGAGTCCATACGCATAATAAGCTCCTCCGCGCACCGGATGGTTACGAGAGCGTGCCGTAGAGTCACACATCAACATAGAAACTGAGCAGATAAGCACACCCGCATCGCAAGTGTCCGATCACATCGTATAGAGACCAATGAAGTTCTGACAACAAAGCACAATTTGGTCATCCAAAAGGTGCACACGCACGTGCAAGTTGTTACATTCCACCCCACCAAGCGAGTCATCTCTGACCTGGCTTGGGTCACGCGAAAGGAATGGATCATCATGCGATCTGCCACCGGCGATCCATCGGAACCGATGCCGATCAAGAACTCCGCGAAAACCCGGAATTCAAAAGCAACGTTTGCCTTTTGTTTGGTACTGGGACTGCTCGCCGGTATCGGCACGTTCACTTTCGGTTACGGCAAAGGTGCCAGCTACCTGAGCAACAAACCCGAGACGTGCGTCAATTGTCACGTGATGCAATCGCACTTTGATTCTTGGCAGCAGAGTTCTCACCACCATGTTGCCGTTTGCAACGATTGCCACCTGCCGCACGACAAAATCGGCAAGTGGGTCGTCAAAGGCGACAATGGATTCTTCCACTCCTTGGCATTCACCTTGGGTGGCTATTCCGATCCGATCGAAATCAAACCACGCAACCGCCGAGTCACTCAGAGCACTTGCGTGGACTGCCATCGTGATTTTGTGCATGCGTTGTTGCCGGCGACCTCGCAAGGTGACATGCAGAACTGCGTCCATTGCCATGCCGACGTTGGCCATGCGGGCCACGGCAAAGTGGACTGGATGCATCCGCGTTGACACCGTTCTTGGTGTCGACCTCGTTCTTTGACGTTCTTCCTATTCGACCTCTTCTTTCAATCTTCGTTCGCAAAGGTTTGTCATGTCCGATCAGCAACCACGCAGCTTCGGATGGCTGATTCTATTGACCGCACTGACCGCTTTCGCAACGTTCGGCGTTGTCGCGTTGCTGGTCAACATCTTTGAACGCAAGCAAGAGGCCAGGGCTCCGTTCACCAAGGTGGTCGACGTCACTGAAATCAGCACCGACCCAGAACCCTGGGGCCTGAACTTCCCGCAGCAATACGAGGACTACCTGAAAACGGTCAACGACGATTACACCGACTTCGGCGGCAACCACGCTCTGCCACCCAGCAAGCTGGAAGAATCGCCTTGGCTGAAACGATTGTTTGCTGGCTATGCCTTCAGCATCGATTATCGCGAAGCACGCGGTCACGCTCACATGTTGGCTGACCAAGAAGTCACCAAGCGAGTGACCGACGTTCAACAATCCGGTGCTTGCTTGCATTGCCACGCGTCCATCGCCGCCACGTACCGACGAATCGGATTGGAAGAACAAGGCAAACCGGCCGACGCGAAATCACTGGCCGATGGCTTTCAACAGGAGGCGGTCTTGGCCGGCTTCCGATCGGTCAGCACCAAGAAGTACGAAGAAATTCATGCGGAAATCGAAAAGACTCCCGATGGATTTGACGCCGCCAGCGGCGATCCCCATGTCGGTGGTGCCCATCCGGTTTCATGCGTGGATTGCCACGACCCCGAGACGATGTCGATTCGAGTCACTCGCCCCGGATTCATCTTGGGCATCGACAAACTTGCCAAGAGCGACGCTGAAGTTCCACACCTGCCCAGCATCCAGTCCTGGCGTGATAGCGGCAAGAAAGGCGACTACGACCCGAACACAATGGCGACTCGCCAGGAAATGCGATCGTTTGTCTGCGGCCAGTGCCATGTCGAGTACTACTGTGCGAACAAGATGACGTTGACTTACCCCTGGAGCAACGGGCTGAAGATGGAAAACCTCGAGGCCGAATGGGACGCTACCACGTTCCCCGATGGCGGAGAGTTCTACGACTACGTTCACAAAACCACCGGCACCAAAGTCTACAAAGCTCAACACCCTGAGTTCGAACTTTGGAGCCAAGGCATTCACGCTCGAGCCGGCGTCAGTTGCAGCGATTGCCACATGCCGTTCGAAAAGGTCGGTGCGACCAAGGTCAGCAGTCACTGGGTTCGCAGCCCGATGATGAACATCAACAAGGCCTGCCAAACCTGCCACAAGGTTCCCGAGGCCGAAATCAAAGCTCGCGTCGATGTGATCCAAGACCGAACGCGAGCCCTGATCGATCGCGCTGCCAACGCGATGACCGAAATGCTGGACGCGATCATCGAAGTCCAAGAAGCCGGTGCAACCGAAGAACAACTCAAACCGATTCGTGACTTGCAACGCAAAGCGATGTGGCGTCTGGACTACATTGCCAGCGAAAACAGCAAGGGATTCCATGCCAGCCAAGAGTCCGCACGAATTCTGGGCGAATCAATCGACTACAGCCGACAAGCGATCGCGAAGGCGTACCGGATTGATGTGAAACCAGCGGCTTCCGAAGACGCGAGTCCAGAAGACTCCGAATCGCCGACGGACGAATAGTCCGCAGTAGAGTGCTTGGAAGACGGCTGGCCTTCGCGCCGGTCCTTTCCCCTTGATGAGTCTGCACCGCATGGCCGATCATGAGCATCCAAGATGCCCACAGCCATGCACGTTTCCTTTTGACGCAGACGATTCGCCCACCGATGAAATCATTCTCGATGCTTGCCGTTCTGGCGATTTCGTTGGTGTTCGCTCCAAGCACCAGGACTTGTCTCGCCGACGGGCCCCCTGCCGTTCGAATGCAGGCATCTGCCTCGTCCGTTGCCATGGCTCGCAAGCGAATCGCTAACGCAATAGTTTCCATCCGCCGATTCGCATTGGAACTTTGCTTGGCCAACATGTCTTTTTGGAAATTGTGATGTCGAAGGTTTTCGTGGCCGGAGGAACCGGTCAAACAGGTCATTTATTGATTCAGCAACTGCTCAAACGCGGGCACCACGTGGTGACTGTGGTTCGATCTATCTCGCGCCTTCGTGAAATGCTGGGCGATTTCGACGAAGCCGCCTGCACGGTCACCGAGGGAAATCTGCTCGATCTTACCGACCAGCAACTGATCGCTCAGGTCGACGGTTGCCATGCCATCGCATCGTGCTTGGGTCACAACCTGACAATGAAAGGCATGTACGGCCAACCGCGCCGGTTGGTCACGAATGCGGCCGAACGGTTGTGCAAGGCGGCTCAGAAATCCTCCGCCCCCAAGCCGGTTCGCTTCGTGCTGATGAGCTCGTCGGGAGTCAAAAATCATCGTTTGAACGAAACACATTCGATTGCAGAACGATGCGCGTTCGCATTGCTGCGAACGTTGGTTCCACCTCACGTCGACAACGAACGAGCGACTGAGTTTCTGCAAACTCAAATCGAAGAAGGTGACCCCGACATTGAATGGTCCATCATTCGTCCGGACTCGCTGCACGATGCGGACGAAGTCACCGAATACGACCTTGAACCTTCGCCGGTTCGCAGCCCGCTTTTCAACTCTGGAAAATCAAGCCGTATCAATGTCGCTCACCTAATGGCCGAGTTGATCTCCGACGACGAAACATGGAACCGCTGGAAAGGCAAAACACCGGTGCTCTACAACCGGGATTGAATGATCCCGCCCGGGCGTCTCAGATATTCACACAGCTTGCTCCAACTCGACCGCCCTCGTACTCCATTCTCAACTCGACCGCAACATGACCAAGATCTATCACAACCCAAGATGCACGAAGTCACGTCAGGCTTTGCAACTGCTGGAGGAACGTGGTGTCGAACCAGAAGTCATCAAGTACTTGGACACGCCGCCGACGAAGAAAGAACTCGCCGAGATCGTGAAGTTACTGGGCATCCCCGCGAAAGACTTGGTCCGCAAGAAAGAAGCGTTGTTCAAAGAACTGAACTTGGGTGAGCAAACGCTGACCGACCAACAGTGGATCGCCACGATGGTGGAGAACCCCAAGTTGATCGAACGTCCGATCGTGATCCACAACGGAAAAGCCGCGATTGGCCGTCCAACGGAAAAGATCACTGAGATTCTCGAAGCCTGATCGAGATCGACTGATGCGATCAGGATAGGATAGCGGTATCCGCGATCGTTTCTCCCCGAAGGCACTTTCCATGACTTTCCGATCTCGCGTTGCCGCGACGAGTGCTTTGATTTGGATCGGCGGAGTGGCGTTGGCTGGCCAACCTGCGTGGTCGCAGGACGCCGCGCGTTCGATCCAACGTGGATTGCAATATGTTCAGCAGGCCGGTGAACGGTGGATTGAAAAGCGTGGGTGTGTTTCATGCCATCAAATCCCGACGCTGATTTGGAGTCACGAAGCCGCTCGGCGAACCGATTCGATCGCCGTTTCCGACCAGCTCGATGACTGGGAACGCTGGTCCACCGATGTCGTCAACTTTGTCAAACCGGAGCAAAAGGCGAATCTGGACCAGTCGGCGACGATGGCAGCGAACATCGACACGATGACGCAACTATTGCTGGCGATCCCTCGAACGAATGCATCCTCTGCTCCGGGCGGCACCGATTGGCGATTGCGTTTTGCAGAGAAGCTTCTTGAAGAACAATCCGCCGACGGATCGTGGCGTGCGTGCGGACAACTTCCTGCTCAGCGCCGACCGACGAAAGAGACCACGGCGACAACGACGGCTTGGACGGCGCTCGCCTTGATGAGAGAGCCCGTTGAGTTTGAACCCTCCACCGCGATTCAGTTCGTCGACTCCATCGATCGGCCCGAATCAACGGAATTCTTGGCCACTCGATTGTTACTAGCTCATGAGATGAATCGCCGCTTGTCGAAACAATCACTGCCTCCGTCATCCAGTCAACGATGGCGATCCGCTTTGTTGGATCACCAAAATGATGATGGTGGATGGGGATGGAAATTGGCGGACACCAGCGACGCGCTGGGCACCGGATACGCCCTGCACGCTCTGGCAATGACAGGCGCGGATTCAAATGTTTTGGATCGTGCGGTGAAGTACCTCGTCGCAACTCAAGAACCCAGTGGGCGTTGGAAAGTGCCCGGCACGAAAGCATCGGCGAAAGGCAAAGCGACGCCAACCGCGAATGACTGGGGCAGTGCGTGGGCGGTCATCGCTTTGTCGACAAACGCAAAACAGTCAACGAGCGTGAAACACGGCCAATAGCCACCAAGATATGTAACAAGTCCTGGATTGGTCTGGCTTTCGGGTCGCCGAATCTCGTAGCTCGGACCTCATGTTCATGGTTCGACTAGCGAGGTTTCTCCCCGCCCGGTGGCTCATTGCGTTGCTGCTGATCGGTGTCGGCTGCGCCAACCCAGACAACACATGGACGTTTCGTTCACAAACGCCGCCACCGTTCTCTGCTCCCGGTGAAGTGATTCCTCCAGATCGCTGGTGGACAACATTCAACGACCCCACGCTCAACGCAGAAATCGAGGTCGCCCTACAAGGCAACTTCACTCTCGCCGCTGCCCTGCAACGTTTGTATGCGGCCCGGGCTGTCACACGGCGTGAAGCCTCGGATCTTTGGCCCGACCTGAATGGCGTTGCAGATTATGGCAGCACCATGGGTCCCGGAAACGACCGCTCCAGTTTCATATGGGGATTGGATGCGGGATACCAAGTCGACTTGTGGGGCGAAATCGAATCTCGCGTCGATGCGGAACGATTGAGAACTTCCGCCACGCGAGAAGACTACCACGCGATCGCATTGACGCTGTCGGCCGAGATTGCTCGAACTTGGTTTTCGCTGATCGAAGGTCACGCCCAGATCGAATTGCTCAACGAACAGCTCGATAACAATGAAATGGGTTTGGCGTTGCAAGAGGCTCGCTTTGCCTCGGGGTTGATCCGCAGCCCCGACGTGCTTCGTCAACGACAATTGGTCGAAGCCACCCTGGAACAAATGGTGGTCGAAAAGGCCCGCATCGAAGTGTTGGAACACCAGCTCGCAGTGTTGCTCGGCGAAATGCCCCAGATTGCGGAGTACGATCCCGGATCGGAACTACCACCCCTGCCGGCACTGCCATCCACCGGCCTCCCGTCGGAATTGCTCAAACGCCGTCCCGACGTTCGCCGCGATTATCTGGCTTTCCGAGCTGCGGACCGAGACTTGGCCTCCGCCATCAGCGCTCAGTACCCGCGCATCAACCTCACCGGGTCGCTGTTGAACGTGTCGGAATCGCCCGAAACGTTATTCCGAGATTGGTTTGTTTCGATCGGTGCACAGATGATCGCCCCTCTGTTTGACGGTGGGCAACGTCGAGCCGAAGTCGATCGAAACGCCGCCGTCAAACGCGAATTGTTCAATGTTTATGGGCAAACCATGCTGAATGCTTTCAGCGAAGTCGAAGACGCGTTGGCCCAAGAACGCTACCAGCTCGAACGGATCGAGCACTTGGAAAACCAAGTCGAGCTGGCACGCCAATCGTCCGAGCAGTTGCGAGAGCAATATCTGATCAGCGATGCGACCTACTTGGACGTGCTCAGTGCAATCACCGCTCAGCAAAGATTGCAGCGCGAACTGCTTTCCGCTCAATTAGACTTGGTGCTCATTCGCATCTCGCTGTACTTGGCGTTGGCTGGCGATTTTGACACCCGTCCACAAGACTTTGAACTATTGGAATCCACCGTGGAAATCATCCCGGAGACAGTTGTCGATGAATGATGCGTCGAAACAGCGGCCCAAATGGCGCTGGCTTCGCATCCTCGGTACGATCATCACTTGCTTGGCAATTTTGGGAGCATCCGCCGCCGCGGTGGTTGTGATCAACCAAACCGAACCCACCGCCCAGCAGGTCAACGCCACGCGAAAATCGTCGGCTTTGGTGAACACCATCACCGCGGAACGTGGCAGCTTTTCGCCTCAATTGGTGGTGCTCGGAACCGTCGAACCAGCCCAAGACATCACGCTCGGCCCCCGTATCAGCGGCCAAGTGGTTGAGCTCTCGCCTGAATTCATTCCCGGTGGCATGGTTCGCAAAGGCGATATGCTGCTGCGAATCGACCCGGCCGACTTCGAAAACGCGATCTCGATCAGTAACAGTGAATTGCTGCAGAAAGAAGCGTTGTGGGAAATCGAACAGGCACGCCAGCGATTGGCAGTGAAAGAGCTGGAAATGCTGGAGGGAACGATCGACGACACCAACCGAGGCCTGGTGCTGAGAGAACCTCAGATCGCTTCGATCAAAGCCGAAATGGCGGCCGCGAAGGCATCGCTCGAACGAGCCGAACTGGACCTCAACCGAACCGAAGTGACCTCGCCCTTTGACGCCCAAATCCTGACGCAATCGGTCAACATCGGATCACAGGTGGGACCGGGCGAAGAGCTCGCGCGTCTGATCGGCGTGGATGAGTACTGGATCATGGCCGCTGTTCCCGTTCGTACACTGCGATGGGTTCAGTTCCCCGAGACGCAAGACGATGGCTCATCAACCGAAGGATCCAAAGTCATTCTGCGAAACCCGGACGCTTGGGGACCAGACGCTGAACGAGAAGGCCGGGTCGCTCGCTTGATTGGAACACTTGATCAACAAACACGGTTGGCACGCGTTCTGATCACCGTTGCGGATCCACTTGGCCGCGAATCGGATGCACCCCCGTTGATTCTGGACACGCTCATCGAAACGCAAATCGAAGGCATCGAGATCCAAGACGTGATTCGCCTTCCCCGTGAATACGTTCGCGATCAAGAAACCGTGTGGGTGATGGCTGACGAACAATTGGAAATTCGCGAAACGCAAGTCGTTTTTCGCGACGCCGAGTACGCCTACATTCGCGAAGGACTCGAAGAAGGCGAAGACATCGTGACCACGACGCTGGCGACCGTGGCCAATGGCGTTGGACTGCGGAAGATCACGGCCGACGAGGCCACGTCGGAAGTTGACGCTGACGAAACCGAGGAGACAACCGAGTGACATCGTTGTCGAAGATGGTTCCCGAGGGTGGCCCCATCGCATGGATGGCTCGCAATGCGATTGCGGCCAACCTGCTGATGTTGCTGCTGCTTGGTGGTGGCATCTGGTCAGCGTTTGCAATTCAAAAAGAAGTCTTCCCGCAGTTCCAACTCGACATCATCGAAGTCACGATTGGATACCCGGGTGCCGCGCCGGAAGAAGTTGAACAAGGCATCCTGCGTCCGATCGAGGAAGCCGTTCGTGGCGTCGAAGGGATCCGTGAACTCACCAGTGAGGCTCGAGAGGGACGCGGCGAAGTCCTGATCGAATTGGTCGGCGGCGAAAACCGCATGAAAGTCCTGCAGGATGTCGACCAAGCGGTCAACCGGATCCGCACGTTCCCGGACCAAATCGAACAACCCGAGGTTCGACTGCAATCTCGCCAGCAAGAAGTCATGCAGGTTGCGATCTATGGCCCAATTGATATTTGGGCCCTCCGAAAGCTTGCCGAACAACTTCGTGACCAACTGCAATCCAAAGAGCAAATCACACAAGTCGAACTACGCCGTGTTCCGGCATACGTGACGCATGTTGAAATCCCACGTCAACGACTGCGTGAATACGGTCTGACTCTTCCCGACGTGGCCCAAATCATTCGCACGTCCAGCCAAGATGTGGCGGCGGGGTCAGTCCAAACAACGGCCGGCGAAATTTTGCTTCGCGTCAAAGCTCGCAAGCAGTGGGCTGAAGAGTTCGCCGGCATCGAGATCGTGGCGGGGCGTGATGGTCCCATGGTGACTCTCGGCGACATCGCCACACTTCGAGACGGGTTCGAAGACGTTGGATTTCACTCGCAATTCAGCCAGACGCCGTCGGTCGAACTGGACATCTATCGCGTCGGTTCTCAGTCACCGATGGATGTGGCCGAAGCGGTCCACGAAACGATGGAAGAGTTCGAAACCGCTCTGCCGCCGGGGGTGAAGTGGCGAATCGACAGCAACAACGCGGAAGAGTTTCGCCGACGACTCATGCTGGTCGCTGAGAACGCTGCGATGGCGGTTGTCATTGTCCTGGTGATCCTGTCGTTGTTCCTCGAATTCCGACTGGCGTTTTGGGTGATGATGGGAATGGCGGTTTCTTTCATCGGCGGCGTGCTGCTGTTGCCCGCCGCCGGCGTCAGCATCAACATGATTTCGTTGTTTGGCTTTCTCGTCGTGCTTGGAATCGTGGTCGATGACGCGGTGGTTGTTGGCGAAAACGTTTACGAAAAACGACAAAGTCTCCAAGATCACGAAAACGCCGCTGTGGAGGGTACGAAAGAGGTTTCCGGCCCGGTCACATTCAGCATCCTGACGAACATCGTCGCGTTTGTTCCGCTGCTATTTATTCCAGGCGAAACGGGCAAATTCTGGGGTCCATTGCCGGTCGTCGTGATCATCGTGCTCGCGCTGTCGCTGGTTGAGTCCCTGTTCATTCTTCCGGCTCACTTGGCCCACGCTCGTGAGGCGGGTCGCAATCCCAAGAGCATTGGGGCTCGACTGCATCGTGGTCAACAACGATTCAGCCAAAGTTTCAACCGAGTGGTTGAGTTCTTCTATCGCCCCGTCCTGATCGTCAGTCTTCGTCATCGATATATCACGGCTTCCTTGGCGTTCGCCTTGTTCGTTGTGATCGGCGGCTACGCGACGAGTGCTCACATGGGGCTGATTCTGATGCCCGAAGTGTCGGCCGATGAGATTGAAGCCGGGGTTCGAATGCCCGTCGGCACGACCCAGGATCAAGCGGCGAAAATTGCTGACACGGTGACGCAGGCCAGCATCAAGATGTTCGAAGAACACAACCTGTACGAGGTCGCCGAGGGCATCAAGACAAACGTTCGCGGGCAAAGTTTCATCGACGTGGAGATCGTGATGAAACCGCCGGACCAGCGAGATATGACCGCCAACGAAGTCATCGATTTGTGGCGAGAACACATCGGTGATTTGCCGGGTGTCAATCAAGTCACGTTCGAAGCCGAACGAGGCCCGGGTGGCCATCGTCGCGACATCAGCATTGATCTCAGCCACAGCGACATCACGGTGTTGGAACAAGCAGCCACCTCATTCGTTGAGCGTGTTCAGCTGTATTCCAATGCTCGCGATGTCAACGACAATTACAACAAAGGCAAGACGCAATACGACTTCCGTCTTCGTCCCGAGGGCCGATCGCTTGGTCTGACTGATGAGGAACTTGGCGAACAACTGCGAGGTGCTTTCTTCGGCTCGTTGGCATTGCGTTTGATTCGCGGAACGAACGAAACCGAGGTCCGTGTCAAACTCCCGGAGGAACAACGGGAGGACATTCACAACCTTGAGGACTTGATCATTCGAACACCCAGCGGTGCCGAGGTGCCACTGTTGGATGTCGCCGATGTGGAAGAGACACTCGCCTTTCGATCCATCAATCGTCGTGACGGTCGGCGTGCGATCAATGTCTCAATGGATGTTGAACCCAAACGTGCCGCGACACAGGTCATTGAGGCACTGAAAAACTCGGAACTCCCCAAACTTCGCGAAGACTTCCCAGGAATCACCTGGAGCTTTGAGGGCAGCGACGCTGAGATGCGGCAGGCAACCCAGTCCCTTTGGGGATCCTTTGGCCTGGCTCTTGCCGTGATTTATTCACTGCTCGCGATCGCGTTCCGGGACTATGTGCAACCGCTGATCGTTCTGGTGGCGATCCCGTTCGGCGTGGTCGGTGCCATCATCGGTCACATCATGCTCGGCTACGATTTGTCGTTGGTCAGCTTGATGGGAGTAATCGCCCTGTCGGGTGTCGTGATCAATGACTCGTTGATCATGATCGACTACGCCAACCGTCATCGAGAAAAACAATCTGCGTTTGACGCCATTTCACAAGCCGGCCTGCGACGCTTTCGACCGATCTTGCTGACAACGCTGACAACGTTCGGCGGATTGATGCCGCTGATTTTTGAGGACTCGCTGCAAGCTCAGTACATCATCCCGATGGCGATCTCACTCGGATTTGGAATCCTGTTCGCGACCGCGATCATTTTGGTACTGGTGCCGTGCCTCTATCTGATCCTCGAGGACATCCAAAAGACGTTCATCGCGTAAACAGAGTGACGGCAACGAACGCCACCTCACTCAATCGCGATCCAAGATGATTCGGTAACGTGCGTCGCCACTGCGAAGGCGATCGAATGCGTCGTTGACTTTGCTCATCGGATAGTGCTCGGTCACGGGAGCAATCTGGTGGCGAGCTGCGAAGTCAAGCATTGTTCGAATGACAGCCGGCGGCCCCACTGGTGACGCCCCGAGTGACAGCTGGTTGAACAGCATATGTGGCAACAAACCAATCTCCATCGGCTCGGTCAACGCACCGACCATGTGCAAACGCCCATGCGTTTTAAGCGTCCCCAACACGGCGTTCCAGTCCAGCGGAACGTTGATGGTGGAAATCACCAAATCGAAACGCAGATCGGTGTTCTTGATAGCGTCCACATCACGAGAATTGATCGTGTGGTGAGCGCCCATCTCCAACGCTTCTTCCTGCTTTGATTCGGAAGTGAACGCGGTGACTTCGCATCCCCAAGCGTTCGCGAATTTGAGAGCGAGGTGACCGAGTCCACCGATTCCGATCACACCGACCGATGACGTGGGAGAGAGACCAAGTTGCATGAACGGATTGAAAACCGTGACGCCACCGCATAGCAGAGGTCCCGCTTCTTTCGCGTTCAACGGATCAGGAATCTTCACCACACTGGCCGATTGGGCTCGCACGGTGTCAGCGAATCCGCCGTGGCGTCCACCGATCGTTGCTTGAGCATCGTTGCAGAGGTTGTGATCGCCGCTCATGCATTGATCACACGCCATGCAATAGCCGGCGTGCCATCCCAACCCGACACGATCGCCAACGGACAAGTGAGACACGTGATCGCCGATGGAGGAAACCTTGCCGATCACCTCATGTCCGGGGACCAGCGGATACTCGCTCATCTCCCAGTCGTTGTCGACCATGCTGATGTCACTATGACAAATGCCGCATGATTCGACATCGATGTCGACCTCGTCGGAACCGATGTCATCGAGTTCATACTCGAACTCTTCAAAAGTTCCTTTGGATTCTTTGACGGCGTAGGCATGGACGGTTTTCATGAGAAGCTCATTTAGATTTGGATTGAATTGCTGAACGAGGCAGCGTTGCTCGAACGAGGAACTCTCGCCCGCTTAATTGAAGAAGCGGCGCTGCTCGACGAAGCCTTGTGCAACCTCTATTCAGCGGTGCAAGACTCAGGCTGTTTGGATTCAGCTTGATAGGTTGGGAAGTCGGTGTAGCCTTCGGCATCGTGCGAATACCAAACGGACATGTCCGCGGTGTCCGCCAAGGGCCATCCGTTTTTGAAACGCTGCACCAGGTCGGGATTGCTGATGTAAGGCCTGCCGAACGCAATCAAGTCAGCCGAACCATCGACCAAAGCTTCTTCCGCCGACTCTCGCGAATAGCCAACGTTGCCCATCAACGGACCGCTAAACACCTTTCGGAAATCCGCGAGCGTCATCGCGGGTCCGAGTTCATGGAAACCAAACCCGGTTCCATCCATGACGTGCAAGTACGCGAGGCCATATGCATCAAGTTGACGTGCGACATAGGTGAACTGCTCGACGTATTCAGGTGATCCCATGTCGTTGAACGAACCGTTGGGCGCCAGTCGCAAGCCAACACGATCGTTGGACCAAACGCTTGTGACTGCATCAACAACCTCACCTAATAAACGGTAGCGATTCTCAATGCTGCCGCCGTACTGATCTTCTCGATGGTTGGATTTGGACTGCAAGAATTCGTCCAACAGATAGCCGTTTGCCGAATGAACTTCCACACCATCGAAGCCAGCCGACTTCGCGCGTTCGGCCGCCTTGCGATAGTCCTCTACGATCGCGGGCAGTTCATTGGTTTCGAGAGCACGCGGGACTTCGTACGGTTTCTTTCCGGAGGGTGTGTGCACTCCATCGCCTTCAATCGCAATCGCCGAGGGAGCGACCGGCAAATCGCCATCATGAAAGTCACTGTGCGAAGCCCGACCGGTGTGCCACAACTGCAAGAAGATTCGTCCGCCGGCTTCGTGAACCGAATCCACCACGATCTTCCATCGTTCTGCCATCTCGTCGTTGTAGATCCCCGGTGATTGAGGCCACCCGATGCCTTGTCCGGACACCACGGTCGCTTCGCTGATGATCAAACCAGCTGAGGCTCTTTGAGTGTAGTACTCAGCCATCATCTCATTGGCCAGGCGTTCCACCCCGGCGCGTGCCCTCGTCAAGGGAGCCATCACGACTCGGTTGGGCAACGTAAGACCGCCAACCTTGAGCGGCTGAAACAAAGTGGATTGAGAAGATTGGGATTCGGGATTGTTCATCGTATGGGAGCCGTTTGCGGTTGATTTCATTCTGTAGTCGCGGTTCACCTGAGTTGGTCGCCGCTCTTCAAAGCGTCGAACTGTAGATGACCGGCTACACCATCGCTCCGCAAAGCATGCGCCCTAAACGCACGCAACTCCCGTTGCAGCAATGATTTCAGATACCAACGCTATCCGTCCACCGATCACAACGCCGACCGAAGTCGGTGCGAAGGAGGCACGTTTAATGGACAGAGGGTCCCGGATGAGGCGGTAAGCACCGCAAGCATTCGGACTTCCGCAGCGATCATGAAGAATGAACGCGGTTGAGACTCAGACCAACGACATTGCGTAGAGCATTTCTCTGGCGACCTGTTGGCAGCGCTGGTCGTAGACTTCCGCTTCCCGTGGTGTGTCATCGGACACCTTTGGGTCCTCGTATCGGATTGGCAACCGCAGGTCACACCCCGGCACGAACGGGCAAGCTTCGTCTGCACTGGAGCAGGTCATCACAGCCGCAAACTTCGCGGTCGGATTGGGTGAGTCGCTGTAGATTTTTGAAAAGCAAACCAGCGGCTCAGATCGCTCGGCATAGCGGACCGCGTAAGTTGGATTGGTCTCGTCTGCCGTCTTCACGTCAACCTGAAGTCCGGTTCGGGTCAACGCCGAAACGATGCGGCGATTCATCGCCGTCTTCTCGGTCCCACCTGAAAAAGTCCGAACGCGATCCAATCCAAACAAATCAGCCGCCACCTTGGCCCAAATTTGTGCGAGGTGACTGCGACGTGAGTTGTGAGTGCAAATGAAGGTCAACTGAACCGGATCCGACTTCTGCAATTCGTCGCGAACGTACCCCGCCAATTGCTTCAGTTCGTCTTTGCGATCCTCGGAAATCTGGTCCGCCTCGCCCCGACGATTCTGAACAAACGTTTCCAAAGTCGGAAACAGTCGAATGGTTTGCAACTCACTCATGAACACTCTCGTGGATTGGCGAAGGACCGACGTGCATTCAAGTGTTGGTCGCAAGCGAAAGAAACCAGCACCGAAAACCACACGTCGACCGTCAACGATATTCAGACGTCATCCTGGCGTAAACCAGACGCTCGCGAATCCACGGGTGTTGGACAACAAAATCAAGCCAAAGCTTTTTCGAACAGCGAGAGCATACGGCCCCAAGCCTTCTCTGCTTGCTCCGGATTGTGGACACGCGTGTCGGGCGGGCACCAACCGTGCCCGGCGGGATACACCTCGATTTCGGCATCCAATTTGGCTTCGTCGAAGGACTCCTTCAAAACCGTCTTGGCATCCGGGTCTCGCTGATCATCGTTCTCTGCGATCGCGATCAGGAGATCTGCTTCCATCTTCGGAATCAATCGATGCGGGCTGTCATCCCCATCCGATACCAATCCTCCGCCATGAAACGTCGCTGCTGCTCCGATTCGATTCGGAACGGCCGCCGCAGTCCGGAAGACGATCGGTCCGCCCATGCAGTAACCCGTCGTGCCAATTTGCTTGTCCGTATCGACCTGAGATTGCTGGTCCAACCAAGCCACAAACGCTTTCGCATCGGTGGTGTGAGTCTCAGGAGTCAGCGAACGAGCCAACGGTCGCACGTCGGAAATGGATGTGTTGGCACCATCAGCGGCGGTGGGAGCTTTTTGTTGACGATAGAACGGATTGACCACCAACACGCTGTATCCCGATTCGGCCAAACGTTTCCCCATCTGCCGAAACGCGGGACGCAAACCAAAGATATCCGGCCAAATCAGGACAGCCGCATGCGTTCCGGAGGAAGGCGTGACAAAGTACGCGTCGCATTTGCCATCGGGTGTTTCGATGACCACGTCTTGTTCACTGACTTCCGCGGCGTTGGCAACTCGCGGGAGCATCATCGCGGCGCCGATTCCCGCTGCGGCCAAGGTGCCAATGTCACGCCGCGAGTACTTCTTCAGATCTTCTTCGAAATGATCCTGATCACACATATTCAGTTCAACCGTTTGGTGGGGCAATAGAAAGACAGTCGTAAGAAATTCACTTGTTGCCAATGCAGTACAAGTGCGACTTGCTGCGTAGGAAGATCTGGTCACCGACAATGGCGGCGGAAGCATCGATTTCATCGTCCAGTTTGTTGGTCGCAATCGCTTCCAGTTCATCGCCGTGACGCAGAACCAATGTGGTTCCATCACGACCGGTGAAGTAGACATGATCGGCCGCTGCAACGGGCGAAGCGTAGACCGAAGAGATATCCGGCAAACGAGTTTGATCGATCACCAATTCTCCTGACTTCGCTTGCCGCGAAACCAAGACGCCATTGTTGGACTTCACGAAATACAGTTGACCTTTGTAAAGAACCGGCGATGGCACATAGGGCGCCGCGTCTTCCTCGACCCAAGTGATCACGTCGCTGTCGGTGACGTCACCTTTCGCAATCAGCGGAATGGAATAGATCGCATAGCCTCGATAGCCGGTCATCACGATGACGTTGTCTTCGAATCGAACCGGAGAAGGGATTGGGTTGCCAGCCTGTCCACCACATTCCCAAATCAACTCACCCGTCGCCAAGTCATAACTGCGAACTCGTTTGGAACCGTTGGTGATGACTTGGGTTCGTCCTTCGTACTCGGTGATCAGTGGCGTCGACCAAGTGGTTTGCTCGTCGCGACTCTGACGCCATTTCTCTTCACCAGTCGCGGCGTCCAAAGCGACGATGAAAGACTCGCCCTCGTGATCCCATGGAACAACCAGCGTGCCTTGATGGACGGCAGGCGAACTGCCTTCGCCAAACTGGGCACGAGTCTGCATCTGTCCCAGGTCAACGCTCCACAGTTGCTTTCCGTTCAGGTCCAAGCAGAAAACGCCACGCGACCCGAACGACATGTACAGCTTCTCTCCATCCGTGACCGGGGAAGAGGATGCGAAAGTGTTCGTATTGTGCCCCGCTTCGTGAGGCACCTCTTGGGTCACTGAGGTTCGCCAAACCTCTTCGCCGTTGGCACGGTCATATGCGATCACCAAAAAGTCGTAGAAGTTTGTCGGTTTGGCCCCGCCTCCTCGACCGCCACGCCCGCGACCTCGCCCCCCGCGTTCAGGTCCGCCTCGTCCACCTTCCGGACGACCTCGCTCCGCACGTCGTTCACCACGCGGAGGAGCAGTTTCTTGTGGCGTTTGCTCTTTGGCGTCCTGGTTCTCTGCAACCCGCTCGGTTTTCACCGCGGTGCTGACATACACTCGATCACCCAAAATGATCGGCGTGCTGCTTCCGATGCCGGGGACGTCAATCTTCCAAAGAATGTTTTCCGACTCACTCCATGTCGTCGGCGGGTTGGATTCCAGCGCACTGCCGGACGCATCAGGACCGCGCCACTGAGGCCAATCCCGACTGACATCATTGCCCACGGCGGACGAGACGGCAAATTGCGAGCTGCACGCCAACAATGCCAAACCAAAGAAAAGGATCGTGTGTCGCAAGATTCCAGCTCCAAAATGCCGGTGGGGAGTGAAAGGGAGCGTCCAGAACGCGCCCGATGAAGCATTGAACCCGCATAGTCTACCTAGGTTCCGCTGCGCGGATGGATCCCGCGCCGCTCGCATTCCTACGGCGTCAGCCAGAGAAACCAAAGTCGAATCACACCCTCAGCGGCTGGTCAGCAGAACTGCCGACCGACGTCGACGTGCGTTCAGTGCCAATGTTCCGGCAACGAGCGCGGCGCCGGGATAAGTCAGGCCCGACAATCGCAGCGGTCGAGTGTCCAACGCCGGCTGGGCCAGCGCGTCGGTTTCATACGCCATCGCTGCCAAGACGGCATCGCGGACATCGTTCAACGCAACTGGACCGGGCATCGCATCTGCCGAAGCCATCAACCCAACCGTTCGGTGAACCCCAACAGTCGCATCCAATGCGATGTCAACCATCCCAGGCGACAGCGTTGGAATGACGGTTGGCAATGCGTCCTGGAATTGGATCCCATCGATCAAACCGGTCGGCGAACCAAACCACGTTGCCATGGCATCATCGACGGAATGATCTTCGAGAAGCGATGCTTCCCTGGAATCATGAGGACTTGCTGCCTCAACGTCGTCCGCGTCCCCATTCGAAGCAGCCCGCGCCACTTCGCGAAGGTGTTCGAGGGTCCGTTCATCCAACTCCCATGGATCATCTGCGCCAGAAGAATCCAGCGTCACATCGTTGTTGGACACACGCGGCAACCAATCGATGATTCCGCCATCCACTTCGCTGGCAGCACTCGTCGAAGATGTATCGACAACATCAATTCGCGAATTTTCGTTCGTGGAGTTCGTTCGTTCATTCGCCGTCGTCGCCGCGGCGATGGCCGACACGTCATCCGTTGCGTCGACGGTCGTTTGATTTCGCTGAACCGGTCCAACGTCCGCCGTGACGTTGTCTGATGCAGAAGCCTTTGATGCGTTGCTTCCGTCGGCGACGCCTTGCTCCGATGGTGCCGCACTGGAGTTTGCCCGGACCAACACCGTCCCTTCACCCACCGGTGCCCGACCGCCTCCTCCGCTGAAGCCGTTGAGCACGCTGCCGACACTCACACTGTTGTCGGTTCGTGGTTGGGTGACCACGAATTGAACCACCCATACAACAGTGTTGGACTCGACCGACTGAACACTATCACCGACGGGAGAACGATCAACGGAGGTTTGAACACTCGACTGCAACGAACCGTTCCGGCTCGCATCATTCTGCAAAAGGCCCCTTCGCGAATCGATTCCCGGGCGTTGACGACCGAGATCATTCTGCCCGGCATCGCGTTTTTCAGGATTGCGTTCTGCAGAATTGCCCCGTTGCTGAAACGATTGGTCCGGACGCGAGATCGAAGTGAAGTCTCGCATCGGTCGGTCTGAGCCGGAACCTTGCGAACGTGCGGAGAGAGTCTGAATTCCGGAACCACCGCGTGAGCCATTCGCTTCGATGGACGAAACCGTTCGCTGCAATGCCGGAATGGCCCGGTCAATTTGCGCTCGATCCAGCTCCTGCGATCCGATCCCCGCATCTGAATGATTGAAGATCCCAGCCGCCAGCAAAGAACGTGATTCCAGTTGCTCAAGCAATAAGATTCGAGAGTCGTCGGTGGGCTTCATGGTTCAATCCTTAGGACTCTTCTTGACGCCGTGACCCCGCGAAATTTCGGTGGATGCCATCACATTTTGACGGTTCGCCTCGTGTTTTCGCAGGAAGTCATTGTAACGCACAACTTCGGGTGCAACCGAAACTGCGACAGATTGCAGTTCGATTGCTTGGGAATAAGCGTGGGCGGCGGACTCGGTATCCCCCAGCTGTTGTTGCAGGAAACCGTAGTTGTTCCAAACCCCGCCAAGCATGCTCTGAGTCTCAGCGTCCTCCGGAAACTGAACCGCCAGCGACTGGCCGGTTTCCAACGCCTTTTCAAATGCTTTGCGGGCCTCTTGAAGAGCCCCCATCTTCGAGCGAGTCAAACCCAGGTGATTGAAGCTCAACGCGAGATCCCTTCGGTAATTGGGATGATTGGGCCAACGAACCACCACTTGGTCGCCGATCTCAATCGCTTGTTCAAACGTCTCAATCGCTTTGGCATTTCTTCCCATCGCGGACTGCGCCACGCCGAGTGTGTTCAGCGTCACCATGGTCTGACCAGCAACCTTCGCATCGCCCGGATTCGACTGCAAAAGGTTCAATTGCGATTCGAGTGCTTGGCCCGCATGCTGAATTGCTCTTTCAGGTTCTGATTCCGTCAATAAGCCCGCCAAGTTCGACTGAACCGCAGCAAGCTTCAGTGGAACCGGATCGGTCTTCGAGTTCGTCAGTCGCTTGGCATCCAAAACCGGTTCGATCAACAGCGGCTGAAGTCGCTCAATCGCTTTCAAAAAATACGACTCCGCCTCGGAGGTTGCCTCCGTTCGCATCAACAACAAACCCATGTTGTTCAGCGTGGTCGCGAGCGACACTTCTGCTTCTCGATGCTGAGTGAATGACTCACCCAGATCAGCCAATGACTGTGCGGTTGTCATCGCTCGCACAAAGTATCGGGCAGCGTCTTCCAATTCCCCCGCCCGCACCAAGGCTTGTGCCAAGTTGTTCTGGCACGTCGCCCAGTGCAATCGAACCGGGTCGTTGGCGGCAACGCTGCCAGCCAATTCCGCATAAATCGATTCGCTCCGCTTGAGCGCCGCGATTGCTTGCTCACTGTCTCCAAGCTCCGACTGCAACGCCCCCGCTTTCGCGAGTGTCATCGCAAAATCCTCTCGAAGCGTTGGATCGTCTTTGACTTCCGCGGCGAACCGTTCGTAGTAGTCCAACATTTCCAACAACAACAAACGGCGTACCGAGTCCGCTGCGGGAATATCAACCAGCAACTCGGCGATGCGCGTCCCCATCCGATCCAAGGCCCCTCGCGCCAGCAACTCGCCCCGAGTGGCCCGCAATGCATTTTCGTCCGACGCCTTCTTTGCAGTCGCCAACTTGGCATTGGCAATGGCGGAACCGACCAAACCCAGCGTCACAATCAAAGCGGCTGCCAACGCAACACGACGATGTTTGGAGGCCAGCCGAACCAACCGATCCGCGATGGACGGTGGTCGCGCGATCGTGGGTTCGCTTCGCAGCACCCGCTTCATGTCATCGGCAAACTCATTCGCGGTTTCATATCGATCTTCGCGATTCTTCGACATGGCTTTCGCGATGACCGTCCCCAAATCACGAGGCAAATCGGGCCGCAACAGATGCAGCGGGATCACTTCCTCATTGTCGATTCGCTTCAGAATCGTTGCCGCGTCGTCTCCTTCATGGGCGTACCGCAGCGTCAGGCATTCGTACAACGTCGCAGCCAAAGAATACTCGTCGGCTCGTCCATCAATCAAAGCCGACTGCCCACGAGCCTGTTCCGGACTCATGTACCGCATCGTCCCAATCACATCACCGGATCGGGTCAGCGACATCTCCGTCTGGCAACGGGCCAAACCAAAGTCCGTCACCCAAATCTTGCCAGATCGATCGAGCATCAAATTGGAAGGCTTCACGTCGCGATGCACCACGCCGTTCTCATGTGCAACATGCAACGCATCGGCGATGTCGATCCCCCACTGGATCACTTGTTTCCAAGCGTCTCGCTTCTGCTCCGCTGACTCAGTGCGAGTTTCACCGGACGACGCTACCGATCCATTGTCGATCTCTTCAGCCATCTTCTCTTCGCGACGCTCTTGCACCCAAGCATCCAAAGCAATCCCGTCAACGAATTGCATCGCGTAGTAGTGGACACCTTGATGACTGCCGACGCTGTGGATGGGCACAATGTTCGGATGCTGCAACAAACCTGCCGCGTGAGCTTCGTTCTTGAAACGCGCAATCTGGTGTGAGTCCAACATGGAAGCCAGCGGCAGCAACTTGATCGCGACGCGTCGATCAAGCGACTGCTGGCTGGCTTCGTAGACAACTCCCATTCCACCGCGACCAATTTCGCGATGCAAAAGGAAGTCGCCAAGTTGCTTGTCCGCTGGAAGTGGAACCGAAGGCGCATCGAGCGTGGGCTGCATCCCGGCGGCCACGCCATAGAGTGCTCTCAGTTTTTCCAGGTAAGCGTGAAAGACGGAACCCAAATCAGGATTCTGGCTGACGATCTCATCCGCATCCAAGCACTCGCCGTTTTCCAGGCCGACCAAATACTCATCCAGCAACTTCGTCAAACGCGATTGTTGCTCTTCGTTCAGGCCGCGCAGCAGCGATGGGTCCTCCGATTGAGATTCCGCCGTTGACAACTCAAAGGCCACCATCAGCGTTGGTCCTCGGACGCTTTGAAGCTCTCGAGCGCTCGCAACCAAAGCATCCGCACGGCGCCGCACTTGCGATCCATTCGCTCGGCGATCTCATCAAACGAAAGCCCTTTCAATACCCGTAAAACGATCACCTCGCGGTAGTGTGGTTTGAGCTTGCTGAGTAAATTCGACAACTCAACCGCACCTTCTTGAGCACGCATTGGAGCACTCGGCGACGGCTCATGGCCTGCTAAAAGATTGGCCCAATTGCAGGCAGATTCTTCCAAGCGATTGCTGACCGCTTCCAAGGAAACTTCGCGACGGATGTCTCGTTTCTGAACCTTGACGTGTCGCTTGAAACTGCGATGCAACGTGTGAATCAAAATCGTTCGCAACCAGCACAACAACTCACCTTGGCTGGTCCCACGGAAGTCACCAAAGTCCTGGTGAGCTTCCAACATTGCCTCCTGAACAATGTCCGATGGATTGACCCGTTTGCGAAGTCGGCGATCCAACTGGGTGCTTGCCAAAATCGTTAGGTAATTGGTGTACCACTGGAGCAATCGACCGAGTGCTTCTCGGTCGCCACCTCGCGCTTGGTCCAACAACTCAACAAACCCAAGGTCGTTGCCCCAGGAATCTCGGTCATTCGAATCGTTTTTGCGTGTGGTCCAAGAGGAGTCTGTGGCGACCATCGCATTGGCTTTCGAGGAGTTGTCTGACACCGCACTATCATTCGCAAGGATCTAGTTGCGGGTCAAACAGAAAACCGTCACCTCGTTTTCCAATTTTGTGAAAAAAGGACGATTCAGCGACGAAAACCTGAGAATCGCCCTCGAGAAGCCGCTCGCCCAACGGCGCTGAACGCTGCATCGAGGCGATCGAATCGCGATAGAGCCGGCAATTCAGTTTCCGTCTCAGTCGTCTCTGATTCCGCTCGGAATGCCTCCCATTCCTCGAACGAAACCCCGCCATCCGCGTCCGAATCGGCCTCCGACAGTTTGGCCCAAAGTCGGTCACGAACTTCGGTCTCCGTGATCAGCCCATCCTCATCCGCGTCGTTCGAAAGGAACCGTTCTTCGCGAAATGCCAGGAACGCGGCTTCCAGTTCATCCGCGGTCAACAACCCGTCCGCGTCGCCGTCCGCCCCGAGGCCCGAAAGCTTTTCCCACAACCGCTCGGGAATCTCTTCTTCCGAAAGAGACAGATCGCCGTCCGAGTCCAAGCGTTCGATCAAGGTGGTCGCGTCCCCTTCGAACAACCCAGCCCGAAACAGTCCATGATTCCGACGATGAAATCCGTGAGGACCGTGGTCGCAGTCTTCCTCGATGGTTGTTTCGTCGTCCCCGTCTTCCTCGTCGTCAATCACCTCATCATCGGTGTCTGATTCTTCGCCATCCGTCTCGCCACCTTCGGACTCTTCATCGGAGTCAGATTCGCCCGAGTCAGGTTCATCGTCGATCGTTTCTTCATCCGTCGATGTCGGATCATCGATCAATCCACCGTCGTCAATGTTTGAATCGTTCATCGCATTGATGACCATCAGTGCATCCAGCGAGGTCACCGTTCCATCCCCGTTCACATCACACAAGCCATCCAGATCAGCATTCTCCGATTCACTCTCGGAAGCTTGATTGAGCTGGTTGATCACCATCAGCGCGTCCAAAGCCGTGGTGCTGTTATCTTCGTTGACATCGGTTGGGTTGACGTAGTTGTACGAGATCAGTTCCGCCTCCAGACGCCCACTGAATCGTTGCCGGAAACTGTTTCGGAACCAACGATTCCAAAAGAAGCGATGGTTCCGAAATTCGTTGGTGTCTGTTTCATCAGCGTCAACATCATCAGTATCCTCCGATGTTGGTTCCTCCGCGACAGGATCATCTTCTGCATCCCCCGAGTCAGCTGGCACTTCGGTTTCATCCGTTGTTTCGGTCTCGTCATTTGGCTCGTCAACCGAGACATCTGCCGCCGCGTACAATTGGGTAATCGCGATCGCGTCGTCATCATCCAGTTCAGTAAAAAACTGACCGGCTGAAACAAACGGATCCAAAACACTGCCCTCCGCGTCGGTGTGATCCAGCCCCAATGAATGGCCAATTTCGTGCACGGCCACCCAGATTAAATCGAAGGCGGCATTGCCGAGTTCGTTGCCAACTTCCCACGCCTCGGATAGATCGAACTGAATGTCACCCGCCACGCGGTCTGGATTCACATCATCGGGGAAATAGGCCTGCGCAAGCGTGCCGCCTTGTCCATCCAAATTTTCGAAAGAGATGTCGATGGAATCATTCAGTCCAACTTGGTCGACTTCCGTGAACTCAATGTCCGCCACGCTAGCCCATGCATCCAGCGCCGTTTCGATCGCCTCGTCGGTCTCTTCCTGCGTCAGCGAACTTGGTGACCCAGTGATTGTGTAGGTCAGAGCGGCACTGCCCAATCCGGGCCCATCCCAGCCCAAACTGGCGGCGAGCACTCGGCGTGTTTCGAGGGACTGGATCGCAAGACGACGCGTTCGTTTCTTCCGCTGGATCATATCGGGCAAACACTGCAAATTGAAAAGGGGGAGAGGAGGCATCCGCGACTGCATCAATCGCCAGCCCATCCCATCACGAACCGGGCTCCGACCACGTGTTCATCTGATGGGCCACAAAGAAAGGGCACCTCTCAGCCCGTCACGTCACGCACGCTCGCCATTTTCATGCGAGCACCCGTGTATTCATGCGAGCACCCGTGTTTTGCAGTGTTCCGGCCGCAAACCAGCCTCTGCGACGCGTCGTACGATGGACTTCCAAGTCCGTCGTTGCCAACGACTTTGGACGCACTAACCGAAGACGAGAAAATCCAGCCCGCGAATTCTTTCGCCACCGTGAGCGACCAGGACATCAATCGTTTCATCGGATTCCGACAGTCGAACTTGGTAGTCGCCGGTCTCGCTCATCGATCGGAAACGGTAATTCCCATGCCCATCCGAAGTCGTGGAATCAACCAACTTCCCGCTCCCGTCGATCAACTCGATCACAACGCCAGCCACACCTCGCATCTCGTCTTCACGCAATTCACCGGGAATGGTGGAGGGCGGAAGAGAGCTAGCCAAAATGACTCGGCCGCGAATCTCGGCTTGCATCAAGAAAACGTTCTCTTGCAGCCCCTCCACGCTGGTGTTGCGTTCAATCAAGTCCGCCAAGGTGGATCGCTCAATCGATTCAATTTCGGAATCGGTCAGCACATTTTTGTAGAAGAACCGATCACCATCGCGAGTCCGTTGGAATTGATCGGCGATGATCAAACCTGCCAGCTCGCCGACGGATGCTTCACGCTGGTGATCTTCCGCCATCAAGCCAACCCACAAATCAATGTTGTCAACGCTCCCGTACAGCGACGCCAATTTCTGCTGCAAATCCACCTCACCGGTGATTTGGTCAAAGGTTTCCACTCGAGGCAGACCGTACGCTTCCCGAGCTGCGTTGTAGTCACTCACGCCATGATCGCGACCGCGTTGGATGTTCATCGCGACCAGATCCAACCCGCCCGCTCCCGGAGGCCCGAACAAAAAGTTCCGCAGCGAATCGACCACACCTAAATCCACTTCCTGACACTGCACCGACGCGTCGTACTTCAACAGTGAATCAATCCCCGTCTCTTCCAACATCGAAGCGTGAAAGAATGCATCTTTCAGCTCCATCTCATCTTGGCTCTCACGCCCGTCGTTGGACATGAACCCGACTTCGTCGCGAAGCGTGCTGTGACCGAACCGGAACGCGGCGGTTGAAAACTCATTGGCGATCCCAGGATTCACCGACGCGTCATAGCCGCTGTATGAATCAATCGCTTGCTCACCCAAGATCGCAGGCAAGAACTCGTTGTAGGTGATCGACTGAATCAAGCTCGTCACAACCAACCGCGATCGCTGGTAGATTTCTTCGTCGGTTGCTTCGGGATCGGAAGCGGCAATGTCGCCCGCCAAGCGATTGTGTTCTCGGACAAACAACGTCTGAATCGCAGTCAAGCCAACGTTTTCGCTCGCTCGAACATCACCGGCGATCACCATGCCACTCGCGTCCATCGGAATCAGTCCCTCGTCGGACATCGCCATCCGACCACCCTCGAACGTTCGCAGTGCTTCCGCGGTGCCAATGTCGCTGCCGTAAACCATCGATCCATCGATGTAGGCCGTGATCTGGTTGAACTGCTCAGCAGGATTGTCGACCGAAGTTCCCGTTCCCTCCACGATTGGCGTTCGCGTCATGGGAATCACGGCTTCACCGGTCCCCGCCGGATCGAACCATGGGTCACCCGTCGGCACAACGATGTCGATGGCCTTCCCGTGCTCTTCACTTTCGCTCAAACCCAAATCGTGATCGATGAATTGTCCCCAGACATAGACAAACGCAGAGAGCCCACGATCGCTGAGAGACTCGCTCGTATTCATCTCGGACAACACATTGCTGACTTCACGGGCACTCGGTCGATCCGCACCGGCAGGCATCGAAATTCCGTCGCCGTACGCCGCTGGTGCTGAACGGATCAAGGTCTGACCAACGCTTCCCCAAGCATCGTTCTGGATGTTGTTGCCAGTGCCATCGATCGACCGAATTTCCGATGGCATCTCCGGTATCTGAATTGAGGGTTCGTCATCAAGATCGCGATCAAGTGGAAACACATCGCCACGTTCAATTCGATTGATAACACGTAGCGCATCCAGTGCACTCCGCCGCCCATCATCGTTGACGTCGGTGAACATGATTTCATCATGCGTGGTCTCACTCGTCATCGCGTTGATGATCAACAACGCATCCATGGCCGACACGCGACCATCGTCGTTGACGTCTTCTGAGTCGTAGACGTTGTGCCGGTACCCGCCAAAGTCCGCCGCCAACAGCTGTCGATGCTCAAGGCTTTCACAGCGGAGAAGACGTCGCTCGCGTGCGGAACGTTTCTTCCTTCGTTTCGACCGGAACAACATAGGATGTGCAATAACGGTGACGGTGACGGTCAAGACAAACATTCCATCGGCGAAACGAAAGCCGAAGATGAACGTTGCCGTGAGGAAAATCAGAGCATCGGTTTAGTAGCAAATATCTAGCGTTTAACTGAGATCCTTTTCTGGACCATTAGGCCAGTTCCCACCAATGGTAGTCGAACCAAGACGCGAACCACCCATCTGGTGATCGAATTGAAAAGGATTGGTAGCTTGCACGCAAACCAACGCGACAATATTTCTAAACACCTAAACTTCCTTTGTTGTTCTCTATACCGCAACAGGTTGGATCCTTACCGACCGAAAAACTTGCTTCAAACATCTCTTTCGTGCAAAATGCCTGGACGCAAAGCAATTCCTCATTTCAGCATCTCATGAACAGATGTTTCGAGATGCGGCCAGCGACGAGCACTCACCTCACTGACAACCAATCGAAACACAACTCATCTCTCCGCACTTCCCACCGTCACCCTTCGATTCACGAAACCAAACGGATCGACGGCCCCATCCCCACGAAGATCCCACCATCTCCATGCTCTCAAGACTCCCGGCAATCGCCACTTCGCTGGCGTTCATTTTCTGTTTCTTCCTTGCGTCGAATCGAGCTGTTCAAGCAAAAGAACGGCCCAATGTGCTGTTGATCTTGGTCGACGATTTGAAACCCGCTTTGGGATGCTATGGGGACTCGCACGCGAAGACACCCAACATCGATTCCCTCGCCAATCGAGGCATGCGGTTCGACATGGCGTACTGCAACCAAGCCGTGTGTGCTCCCTCGCGATTCACACTCATGTTGGGATCTCACTCAACTTCGACTGGTCTGTACGGACTCGGCAGCCAGCTCCGTCAGATCATCCCTGATGCGGTCACCATGCCGCAGCACTTCGCTGAGCACGGTGGCTACCGAACGGAATCGTTGGGAAAAATCTTTCACATCGGTCACGGCAACCACGGCGACCCAGAATCGTTCTCCGTTCCGCACTTCAAAGAGAAGGTGATCGAGTACTTGGACCCCGACAGCACCGACGGTGGCCAACTGACTCGCGAAGAAGCCTTCTTCACCAACCAAATGCTCGGGCAAATCAAATCGCTCCCACGTGGTGCCGCGTTTGAATCGCCCGAAGCTGCCGACGAAGACTACGCCGATGGCCGCGTCGCCGCCGAAACCATGAAGCGACTTCAATCAGCAAAGCAACGCCGGCAAACCGATGGCACACCATTCTTCATCGCCGCCGGGTTCGCGCGTCCTCACTTACCGTTCAGTGCACCTCAGAAATATTGGGATCTCTACGACCGCAATTCTCTTCCGATGCCCGAGCACGAAACCTTGCCAGTGGACGCACCAAAAGTCGCCGGCAAACGAGGCGGTGAAATCTCGAACTACAAACCCGTGCCCACCAAACCAAACGCCGAATTTGGCGGCGATCTCAAACGCGATTTGATTCATGGTTACTACGCCAGCACCAGTTTCGTCGACGCTCAAATTGGCAAGGTGATAAACGAACTCGATCGGCTGGAACTATCCGACAACACGATCGTTGTGCTCTGGGGCGATCATGGTTTTCACCTCGGTGACCTTGGGATTTGGACGAAGCACACCAACTACGAACAAGCCAATCGGATTCCAATTTTGATCACCGCGCCGGGCGTCACTCAGCCGGGCACCTCCACGAAGCAATTGGCCGAGAGCGTCGACATTTTTCCAACGCTGACGGAACTGGCCGGGCTGCCATCACCAACGGGACCGCAACCAATCGATGGAGTCAGCTTGGTTCCAGTTCTCAAAGATGCATCGGCACGAGTTCGCGACCATGCCTATCACGCTTACCCCAAACGCAAGCTGGGCCGAGCGATTCGAACAGAACGCTATCGCTTGGTGCAGTGGAAGCAGATCGATGGCGATGAAGCTCCCATCTACGAACTCTACGACTACCAAACCGATCCGCTGGAAACCAAGAACCTGGCCGAAGACCGTCCAGATGTCGTCGAACGTCTGTCAAAAACCTTGGCCAGTTACCCCGATCCCGTTCGGCGGAATCGCTGATTCGGGACCGCAGGATCATTCCAAAGCAAAGACGCATTCCGCAGATCGCTGACGCAGATCACTCTCACCAAGTTCACTTGGGCGAGTAAAATGCGAGCGGCTGATCCTCACGATCGCCGCTGCCACCACCTCCACAACCTTGATCGAGAAACCTTCATGCGATTGGCTTCTGTCTTCCCATCTTGCTTCGCACTCCTGACGTCACTCTTCCTGATTGGATTCGCAACATCACCATCCAGTTCTGCAGCGGATGCTAAACGGCCCAACATCGTGTTCATTCTGGCCGATGACCTCGGCTACGGTGACCTGGGTTGCTATGGACAAGAACTGATCCAAACTCCACGCCTGGATCAAATGGCCGCCGAAGGCATGCGGTTCACAGATTTCTACGCCGGCAGCACCGTGTGCGCTCCTTCACGCAGCGTGTTGATGACCGGAATGCACATGGGACACACTCACGTTCGCGGAAACGCGGGCGGACCGGACATGTCGATTCAATCGCTCCGCGACGAAGACGTGACCGTCGCCGAGGTGCTCCAGACCGCAGGGTACTCCACCGCCTTGTGCGGCAAGTGGGGACTGGGAGACGAAGCCACGGGCGGCCGACAAGGCCTGCCTCGCAAACAAGGGTTCGACCACTTCTACGGTTACCTCAATCAAGTGCACGCCCACAACTATTACCCCGAATTCCTGTGGCGAAACGAAACCAAGGTCGCACTGCGGAACGAAGTCAAACGACGCGATCGTTCCTACGGCGGCTTCACCGGTGGTTGGGCGACCAAGCGAATCGATTACTCTCACGATTTGATTGCGGACGAAGCCATCACATTCATTCGCGAAGAAGCCAAGGACTCCGCCAACGATCCGTTCTTCCTGTACTTGTCGCTCACGATCCCGCATGCGAACAACGAGGGATCGGGCATGACTGGCAACGGACAAGAAGTTCCCGACCTCGGAATCTACGCCGACAAAGATTGGAGCGATCAAGACAAAGGCCAAGCCGCGATGATCACGCGGATGGATTCGGACGTCGGACGCATTCTCGATCTGCTCAAAGAACTGCAGATCGATGAACAAACCGTCGTGATGTTCTCCAGCGACAACGGCCCACACAACGAAGGCGGCCACAATCCTAAAAAGTTCGATCCAGCCGGACCGCTCCGCGGCATGAAACGAGCCCTGACTGAAGGCGGAATTCGCGTTCCATTGATTGTTCGCTGGCCCGGTACCACTCCGCCCAGAACAGTCTCCGATCATGTCGGCTACTTCGGCGACCTGATGGCGACCACCGCGGAACTCGCTGGGACAGATTTCCCTGAAGACACGGATTCCATCAGCTTCGCACCAACGATCGTTGGCAAACCGGAAGCCCAACAAACGCACGATTACCTGTACTGGGAATTCTACGAACAAGGTGGCCGACAAGCGGTTCGACGTGGCGACTGGAAAGCCATCCGCCAACCTTGGATGACTGGCCCAACTCAGTTGTATGATTTGAAAGCCGACATCGGCGAAACGACCAACTTGGCCAGCGACCATCCCGAGATCGTGAAGGAACTTGAGACGCTGATGGAAAAGGCTCACGTGCCCCATCCCAACTGGCAAGTTCGGGTCCCAGCATCCAAACGCTAAGCCACTTCGCGGAAAAACAAGTGGCATAGGCTTCCAGCCTGTGATTGCGAGGAACTCAAGCTGGAAGCCTATGCCGCATTTTCAATCCGACACTCATTCTTCGCTCGTTGCTCAGCCACATCGCGCGTCTTAGCGAAGTAACTCGAGCGATCCACACAGGTTCACCTGGGTGCCAAAAACCCAAGGTGATGGGCCGCGTGCACCCACATGAACTGACGCCACATCTCCGGCGTCATGTCGTCGATGAACGGATAGTCTTTCATGGACCCGTCAAAGGCTTTCGCCCGATGAATCGTCTCGATGCAGTGATCGATGACACCGGGATCGTCGGGTCCATCCGGTGACTTTGGTTTCAATCGATCCAATGTTGGTGCGCTCGACATTTTTCGCTGTCGCAACATTCGAGCGATCATCCATTTCATCACCGTCGCGCGAAGAATTCGCGGCAACCGAAACCCAAACCCTTCCATGCCACCGGTCATGATGACATCGAGATGCTCGCAGATCTGTGTCAGATTCCAATTCTTGTTCTGAACATAGCCTCCCTCCTGCAATCGCTTGATCTCGGCGATGACTTCATCGCCAGAATGAAAACCGAGGGATCGTTTGGAGATCTTGGTCATGGTGTCGCCAGCGAGAGAAAAGAGAAACGGCGAATTGGATTGACTCTCTCCAATCTATCGTTGCGTTCCATCTCGTCCGCGCCGAACCACCACAAAAACCGCTCCACGCGACACTGGGCCGCAGCCATACCCTTGAGCCAGGCTGAGCGAATAATCGCGTCCCTTGCTGCCCGTCGGGATCACCTCCTTTCGCTTACAATCGGTCGGTCGACCTCTGTCTTGCGAATCCACACGTTGGAATTGCAATCCAATACGACGTGAAGAACAGCGTCACTCAGCTCGCGAAAAAACATCGATGATCCTGATTCCATCGCTCTTGCTTGCCTTTGCCGTCCAGCAAGCGCCCACGCATTCCGAATTGAATGAGCTCGTGGAATCCCTCCGCGTGACGCATGCACCCGATCAGCGAATTCAGTGGTGGGATGTTCACGTCGAGAAAGGTGAATCCGGCTGGCGTATTCACGGGAGTCTCTCCAGCGAAGAAACATATGCCGCTGTGAAGCAAGCCTTCGAGCAGCACCCGGAGGTGGACAACCAACTCGTCCTCCTCCCGGAAGACGGAACAGGAACGCTGGTCAATGCGTTGGTCAACAATTCCGTCATCCACCTGCGCAGAGAACCCAGCAGCAAAACCGAACTGGTCACCCAAGCTCTTCTTGGAACTCCAATCCGCGTTCTCAAAACCGAGCGTGGAAAGTGTCTTATCCAAGTTCCTGACGGATACATCGGTTGGGTCAATTCGGCCGAAGTCCATCGTGTCGATCAAGAGCAACTCAAATCTTACCGCGACGCAGAAAAAGTCATCTTCACTGCCCAATCGGGGCTGGCCTACAGTGCTCCAGACGCGACGTCGATGCCGATGTCGGATCTGGTGATCGGGAACATGGTCTGCAAAGTCTCCGAACAGTCCGGCTACACTCAGATTCAATACCCCGATGGACGAATTGGCTGGGTCGATAGCGGCCAACTCTGCCCGGCCGACGCGATCTTCTTCCAGAAAGCCCTGCGAAACAACCTTGTTGCAACCGCTCGAAAGTTTCACGGCATCCCTTACCTGTGGGGAGGTATGTCGTCCAAGAACATCGACTGCAGTGGACTGATTTGCAACGTGTACTTCATGAACGGAATCCAACTGCCCAGAGACTCCAACATGCAGTCCCAAATTGGCCGAGAAGTGACAACGGAGTTTGTTTCCGACGACTTGGAACCGGGCGACCTTCTGTTCTTCGGCAGAAAAGCAACGTCCGAATCGAAAGAGCGTGTCACTCACGTCGCAATGTACATCGGGAATGATGAATTCATCCATTCGGCGGGCTACCGAGAGCGGGTGAGCATCAACAGCATGGACAGCAGCCAACCCAACTTCATCGACAGCTATCCCACGATCTTCGTCAGAGCGGTCAGAATCATCGGCGAAGATCCCAATGGCTTCCGTCCCATCCCCGAGAACGACTTTTACAACGCAATCATCAGGAGCACGGAATGAATCGAGGAAGAAGAGTCCTTCTCCAAGGCTTGGGAGCAGGTGCTTTGGCGACCGCACTACCAACAACCATCGGCACGGCACAAGAAGCCGCCCCGGTCCCCAACTCAACGACCGATCTGATTCGAAACGGCAAAATGAAGCTGAGCTTCCGTCCGTACGAACTGCAACTCAAACACACTTTCACCGTCGCCGGAAACTCACGCGATACCACGCCAGTCGTTTTGACTGAGATTCAGTACGAAGGGCTCACTGGCTACGGAGAAGCCTCCCTGCCGCCGTATTTGGGCGAGTCGCAACAGTCAGTGATGCAGTTTCTGAGCAAGGTCAAACTGGAGCAGTTTGACGATCCGTTTCTGCTCGATGAGATCCTCGCCTACGTCGACTCGATCGAAGAAGGCAACCGTGCGGCGAAAGCCTGCGTCGACATCGCGCTGCACGATCTGATCGGAAAGCTGGTCGATCAGCCGCTTCACAAGCTGTGGGGAATCAATCCAGCAAACACGCCTGTTACCTCGTTCACGATTGGCATCGACACACCCGAAGTGGTGAAGATGAAGACCGAGGAGGCGGCTCGCTTCAAAGTCCTGAAAGTCAAACTGGGCGGAGGCAACGATCGCGAAATGATCGAGACAGTGCGGTCGGTGACCGATGTGCCGATCTATGTCGACGTCAATCAAGGCTGGACCGACAAGCACCAGGCGTTGGACGTGACGCACTGGCTGGCCGAACAGCGCGTCGAATTTGTAGAACAACCACTTCCGAAAACGGCCGTCGATGATTTGGCTTGGTTGACCTCCAAAAGCCCGCTCCCGATCATCGCCGACGAAGCGTTTCAACGCCTCGGCGACGTAGCCGATTTCCAAGGCGTGTACTCCGGGATCAACATCAAACTGATGAAGAGCACCGGACTGAGAGAAGCACAAAAGATGATCACCGTGGCCCGAGCGTTGGACATGAAGGTGATGATGGGATGCATGACCGAAACCTCCTGCGCCGTCTCTGCCGCCGCCCAACTATCGCCACTCGTCGACTGGGCCGACCTCGATGGCAACCTCCTGATCAGCAACGATCTCTACGAAGGAGTCCAAGTCATCGACGGCAAACTGACCCTTAACAACCTCCCCGGAATCGGTATTCGAAAACGAACGGTGTGACTCATCAGATCTTCCGGTCACTAACGAAGACCGCTACCAGAACGTGGTCAACCGTCTGACGCGAGTGGCAACAACATTCGCAGGAGTGCTTGCCAAACTACTTCTTCTTTTTCTTCTTCGTCGGCTTCGGGAGCACTTGGTGACTCTTCGCCCATTGCCGCCATTGCTTTTGCAGGTTCGAAACTTCGTCAGGGTTTGCAGTGGCAAGATCGACTTGCTCGGTTCGATCGGCACCTAGATCGAACAACTCCCATTCTCCTCGCGCGCCTTGCCGAACCAACTTGCGGTTGCCGGCTCGGACTGCGGCATTTCCTTCGTGTTCCCAGTACAACGCTCGCTCCGCGAATTCGCCCACGCCAGTCAGCAATGGCTGAAGACTTTGACCTTCAAGCGGGTGAATTTCGTTTCCATTGAAACGTGTCGGATACTCCGCCTTCGCCAAATCGACACACGTCGCCATCAGATCAATGACATGGGTGGGCGTTTTGATCCAAGTCTTCTGGTCAGTTGCAGGCTGAATTTTGGCTGGCCAATGCGCAATCAACGGCGTCGCGATGCCGCCTTCGTGGTTGTAGTGCTTGTACTTGCGAAAGGGAGTATTGTTCAAGTGAGCCCAGCAACGGCCGATGAAGACGTCCGAATGCGGGTCTCCTGGGGCGTGGCCTTCGTATCGGCCGCTAACGCCAGCCTCCGCGTTGCCGCCGTTGTCAGACAAGAACAGAATCAATGTGTTGTCAAGTTTTCCTCGGCTCTCCAACGCAGCCACCAGCTTCCCAATGTTCCTGTCGATCTCTTCGATCATCGCCGCATAGATCGCCATCATGTCGTCGTAGCGTTCTTTCTCTTCTTGCGATAATGAATCCCACGCGGGAATTTGTTCCGGCCGAGGTTCCAAGCTCCAGATCTCGTCAACCAACCCGGATTCAACCTGACGAGCGTATCGTTCCTCTCGCAATTTGTCCCAACCATGCATGTACTTGCCGCGATACTTCGCGATCGTTGCTTCCGGTGCCATGCAAGGGAAATGGGGAGCGACATGGGCGAGGTACCAGAAAAACGGTTTGTCTTCCGCGATCGCTTCGTCAATGAACTCGATTCCTTGTTCCGTCCACAGGTCGGATCCGTACCACGGTGGATCGAATTGCGGATCATCCTTGGCAACCTCTTGCCCATTGAGAAAGAGCTTGGTTCCTCCCTTGGATCCGGTTTGATTGGAAAAGTGCAATCCACCGGCAGGCAAGTTCAAACTCCGATCAAAGCCTCTCCCCCAAGGAGTCACACCCTGCTTGAAACCAACATGCCACTTTCCCGTCATCGCGGTGAAGTAGCCGGCTTGCCCAAGAACTTCGCCAATCGTAACGCATTGATCATTGAGCCGACCTCGATAGCCCTCGAGCTTTTGGTCCGTTGTCATCCAACCAATTCCGGTTTGGTGAGAGTACAGCCCAGTGAGCAAAGCGGCTCGCGTCGGACAACAACGCCCAGTGTTGTAGAACTGAGAGAACTTGGCACCATTTGCAGCCAACGCATCCAAGTGCGGCGTTGGAATCTCGCTGCCATACGGACCAATATCCGAAAAGCCCATGTCATCCACCATGATCACCACGATGTTCGGACGATCGTCCGCAATGGACCATCCAGGCAGCCCCAACGCCACAAGCGCGAAAGCCATCCACGGTGCCGCTCTGAAACGAATTTGGCAGACCGACCGATAGAATGATGTCGAAGCGAAGAGAACGCGATGCATGATTGGCCTGAAAACGTTGCGAAGCTGGACGCGGCGGAATGACAGGCTCGCGATTCAAAGGGAGACTTCCCATCCAACCACCCGCCTCAATGGGCACAATCCTAGCGGGCGGGAGTCAAGGAACCTTGAGATACCACGTCATTCAGATAACTTATTTTGCCAACGCTCAACCACCATCGGACCAGAGCAACATTCCGATTGGCGACTCCCGACAAAACCATTCTAACGAACGATCCATGTCTCTCATCACTTGGCAAGAATTCGAAAACGTTGACGTGCGCGTTGGTACGATCACGCTCGTGGAGGATTTTCCAGAAGCCCGCAAGCCCGCGTACAAAATCACAGTCGACTTCGGCGAAGAATTGGGCCTGAAGCGAACCAGTGCGCAAATCACGGTGCACTACACGAAAGAAGAATTGATCGGTCGTCAGATACTCGGCGTGGTCAATTTTCCGCCCAAGCAGATCGGACCGATCATGTCTGAGTTTCTGCTCACGGGTCTGTACCGTGAAGATGGATCGGTGATTCTCGCGGTCCCAGACAAAGCGATGCCAAACGGCGCCAAACTCGGCTGAGCGCTCAACCCAGCACGCTCACCGAGTCCTCTGGCAAACGAACTTCTCACCAACGCCGTGATTTCATTCGGCGTTGATGAGAACGTATCCTCGAAAGACGAGCTTTCCATCAAGACAACTATGACCGTTGCTTTTCGTCGTCCTCCAGTTCCTTCGCCAGTTGCTTGGCTTTTTCAAGATGCTTTTCGACTTTCGAAATGGCCTCTTGAGCAATCGGCTGCAATTCCTGCGGTCCGGTGCTTTCGATCGCCTTCAGTTCCGCCAACATCATCGTATGAGCCACGCATTGCTGGCCGAGGAAAGCCATCTGAAAGTCCTGACCCTCGTACTTGGTCAGCATGTCCTTGGTCATCTTCATCGCGTTGTCACAGGCTTGGTCCGCGATTTGGCAGAGTTGGGTGGGCACCCGCTGGCCTTGTGAATTCGCTTGGTTCTGGTTGCTGAATTGCTGCAGCTTTTGATTCAGTGCTTCGTGATCGCGGACGATCGTTTGAGTCAACTGCTTCAGTTCGCTGTGATCCGTTTTCTGCATCGCCATTTTTGCCAACTCGATCTCATTCTCGTTGGCCTTTTGCAGCTTCTGCACAATCGCTTGCGTGACTGTTGGTTGCTGCTGACGACTGTCGGTGGACGTTCGTCGTGCTTCGTAGCGGCCCGAGTCGGTTTGATCCTGGGAAGTTGGAAGTTGACCATTCAGAATCAAATTGTCATTGGCTCCTTGCTGGGCGGTGGCGACCGGCAGACCGGTCAACACGGTGAGGGCAGCGGCAGCAACAGTGAATCGCAATTTCAACATTTGGATCTCCATGCAAGTTTCGTGGGAATGTCCTGGGCACAAAGGGGGCTCAGGCGATCGAAGATGTCTGCATGTCGTGTTCCAGTTCACGTCGCTGCGTCATTTCTTCTGCTCCATTTCACGTGTCGTTCATGCGCAAGAATCATTTCGTCGTTCATCACGCAGGATGATGCCTCTTTCGACTCTCGCGTCTTGCTCCAAGATCGAGGAGGGCGGTAGGAAATCGGTCAGCTACGAGTCCATCAAATGGACGCTCAACGACCATCCTTCGTACAAAATCAGATGCCGTGGCAAGCTCGTGCAAGGATCCACCCATCGCTTATGATTGATGTCATTCCGCCTGCTGTCCCGGACTTTCATTTCACACGACAAGACCCGCACCATGACTTTCCTTCGCCACCGCTTCGCCACATCGAGCTTTGCTTGCAATCGTATTTCTCTCGTGCTAGCTATTCGCTTCATGACTTGTTCGCTCATCGCGATATCCATATCGATCGCGATGCCCGGCGAATCATCGGCGGAGGAATCAAACTCGTCGCATCGTGTGCTGTCTTACAACATCAAACGTGGCTACGGAAACGACGGAAAAACGGACCTTTCAAGAACCGCGGATGTGATCTCGAAACTCAATCCGGACTTTGTTGGCTTGCAAGAAGTTGATGAACGGTGCAACCGCAGCGGCAACGTCGACCAAGCCAAATGGTTGGGTGAACAACTCGATATGCACGCCGCGTTCGCCCCATTCATGGACTACGACGGAGGCCGATACGGGATGGCCATTCTCTCGCGATACCCGATCGAAAAAACCGAGGCGGTCGAACTGGCCCGCGGTCGCGAACCTCGCGTCGCGTTGGCCGTTCACGTCGCCTTGCCCGACGGCAACAAACTGACGCTGGTCAACGTGCACTTCGATTACATCCGCGACGACGCAGTTCGATTCGAACAAGCAACCAAGGTCCGCGAATACATTGAGTCGCTTCCGAACCCAGCCGTCTTATTGGGCGATTTCAATGACACCCCGGATTCACGCACGCTCAAGCTCTTCCAAGAAGGCTTTTTGGAAGCCGACAAACCAGCAGACGATCCTTTCACGTTCTCAGCCGACAAACCCGATCGCGAAATTGACTTCTTGTTTGCCGCCCCCGCTGCCAAATGGTCGATCAAAGAAGTGGATGTGATCGACGAACCGATCGCTTCGGACCACCGGCCAGTTCTCGCGATTCTTCAGCTGCAATCGAAATGACCTGAGAGCGTTCGAGGCGGAACAGAGTCAGCGTTGCACTTGATCTTCCATCATGCGCCGACATTCCCGGCTGGCTTGGTTCCAATCGCCCTCATCGGCCAAATCAATGACTCGCTGGAGCGATGCGTGGGATTGCTCCGAGAGCTTTCCTTCGGTTTGCCACTGAGCGACTTGCTCGGCAACCGTTTGCAAAGACTCCGTGTCTTTCTGATTGCAAATCCGATACAGCGCCACCGAAGCATCGTAGCCCTGATCGTCCAGCTCGACTCTGCTACGAGGGTAGAAGTAGAACGCCAAGCCGACCACGGCGATCGCGATGCAAGCCCATTTGATCCAAGGGTTTCCTTCGTTGCCAGGAGCCGCTTTGGAATTCGCCATCAGAGCTTCTCCCAGTCGATGACTTCGCTCTCGTTCATGCTGGACATTTCCGCCCAGAGAAACAGATCCACAAAGTCGCTGACAAAGCGAACTGATCCGTCACCAAAAGCGACCATGCCTCCGCCCGGATGGTCCGACACCATTTGACCAACGTGATAGGTTGGAAAGTTCACCGGGTGGATAATTGGAAAACCGGTGATATCCAGCTCACCACCGGACGGTCCCGCGTGAACCAGCGTCAGCGTTGCAGCAGCGTCGGGCCCGTTTTCAGGTGAAGCAAATCGAGGATGCGTGAACGCCCCCGGGACGACACCCACCCAAGTCTTTTCGCTCAGCGACGAAGTGTGCTCGCCAAAGAAGATCGTGTTGCTGGTCCCATCCAACACGTCTCGAAATCGCGTTCTCGAGTTTCGATAAAACGGACCATCGGCAACGCGCCCCGCGTCTCCATCGATTACGATCGTTTTCGTTTCCGAGGTGTAGATGTTGGTGAAGACAATCCCCGTCGCCGCAGAGCCACATTCACCCCAGCAACTTTCTTGCCCATGACTTGCGACGTAATGGCTGCGTCCGAGTTCGATACTCCGACCATTGAACTGCAACGCATTGCCCGCTTCGTCCAACACTTCAAACGCATCGTCCCCTCCCGCTGCACTCGGGCACAGAAAGGTGGGAACCCGTGATGCGATGGCGGATTCATTGGCCAATGACCAAATCGGCTCCTCCATCCGAAGTTGATCGTTCAGCGCCGTGGCTTCCAGAAACGGCAACAATCCGGTCCCCCAGCCCCAACCGGGCCCGGCGTCCCAGGTCACCGGATCCATCGCAACGGAAGCGGGTGCCACGCCAGTACTGGTCTCGAACGACACATAACCGGCTGGGAATCGCTGATAGGCAGAGTGGTAGTTCTGGGCGGCCAAACCAACCTGACGAAGGTTGTTGCTGCACGACATTCGCCGAGCCGCTTCGCGAGCCGCCTGAACCGCGGGCAACAACAACCCCACGAGCACACCAATGATCGCAATCACGACCAACAGCTCCACCAGGGTGAAACCACCTCGATGTTGTTGATCGCCGGCGCTCCTGCGGGCTTCACCAGCCTCCATCGAAACCAACTGCGATTCGTCCCGTCTCATCAGAATTCTCCAACGCAACAACTTAGCCGCAGCTAAGTTTTGAGGCAAATAAAAACAAAGGCATCGGGGCAAAATTCCAACGACACCTCGCCAGAAATTTGACAATCCCACACACCCTTTGTTAGCACCCGCTAACTTGTTTAGCAGAGGCTACATTTCCTTCAGAGACAAAACAAGAGGGTTTCTCCTTCAAATTTCGCTGCTAGAATGTTCACCCTCACCATTTGTTGCGTTCGCACGGTTCCAAAGGCCCCAAATTGCCCTCCCAATCGCATCACCGCACTCGATCGGATCACGCCAGTGAAGTGGCAGAGGACTATGTCGAGGCCATCGCGGAGGCCATCGCGGAAAACGGGATCTGTCGCGCGGTCGATTTGGTGCGTCACTTCGATGTCACGCATGCGACGGTGAACAACACGATCAGCCGCCTGCAACGAGACGGACTGGTCATGACCGAGCCCTATCAACCGATCACGCTGACGCCGCAAGGCAAGCGAATGGCCACCAAGGCTCGGAACCGACACAAGGTCGTTCAATCATTCCTGCTGCGTCTAGGCGTCAGCGAAACTACCGCGGCGGTGGACAGCGAAGGAATGGAGCACCACGTCAGCGATGAGACACTCCGGGTGATGAAACGCATTTTGAAAGAAGGCCTGCCAGCACCGAAGTAGGCACCCTCCGCATCTGAGACGCTCAACCCTCTTCAGACGATTGCTTTTCAGACCGCGAAACCACGACGTCGGTCAGCAACAACCCCGCGACGATGGAAACCGCCGTCAACATCATCGTCGCCGTCAGTCGGATGCCACTGGGCAAATCTTCTTGCACCATGATCTGCGAGAAACCCGAAAAGCCCAAACTGCCGGGAACCAAAAGCAGCAACGCGGGCAGCAACATCACCGCCGTCGGAATCCCCAATCGATTGGATGCGAAGTGACTGGTCACGCTCGCGACAAACGATGCGATTCCAACCGAAGCGAACGGCCCAAACGTGGTCCCCGCCAATCGCAATGCTCCGTAGCCCACCAAGGTCGACATCAGCAACCAAGGGATGTCGCGGTAGCGCGTGCGAAACGTCACGGCGACGCATAATCCGATCGGCACCAGCACCAAAGCGGACGCAAAGAGATCCGGCGAATTCAGTGGCAAGGATGCGGGTACCGGACGAATCGCGTTGACCAAGCCGTAGCCCATCGAAACTCCAAACACGATGGTCAGCAACGTTGTCATCGCCCCGGCGAAACGAGCCGAGCCCGACGCCAAATTCTGTGTTGCCAATTCATTGATGCTGATCGTCAGGTGCAGCCCAGGAACCAACAGGATCAACGCTGCCAACGAGGTGAGCTCGAAGTTGCCCGATCCCACAAAGGCCTGAATCACACAAGCGATTGAACTTGCGACAAAACCGGCAACCACATTGATCAAATGAACTTGATGACGAAGGTGGTTCAACCAAACCACCAGCACGCCAACGATCAATCCAATCACGCCGGCCGAGAACACCACCATTCCATCGCCTCCCACCAGAACACTGATGCAGGCCGCAACTCCACCGTGAGAAGCAATTTGGATCGCCGGTCCGTAGCCGTCTCGCATCTCATTGATCTCAGTCAGTCGATCCCACGCTTGCGGGACATCCAACTGCTCTTCCTGAATCGAACGCTGCAGTTCAAACAGAGCTGCATAGCGTCCCAAATTGGTATCGCTGGGGTAGACCCGCAACAGTCGAGTCTCGTCACGACCAAAGGTGACAAACAACGCCGTCGGTGTTGAAAAGAAGGTCGCTTCCCGGCCCAGCGAAGCAGCGACCTGTTCCATCTCCAGGTCCAACTCATACGCCGGAGACCCGCATGCGTGCAAGCTTCTCGCGAGTTCCATGATGAGCTCGACGGAGGAAACAGTGGACACGCGATGAACCTTCACCTGGAGACGGAGTCACGAAGCGCATTGGACTGACAAACGATGCCCACCATTCTCGCAACACATCAGATCCTCGGCAGTGTAGACAGAACGTGGCTTGTTCCGCAGCCCGCCCCCCATCCGATTCCGAGCGACCCACATATCCGGCTTAACCGCCAAGGTCACTTCACCCCCAGTCTAGGCGTCGCGTTTCTCCTCCCCAAATCTTTCTAATCGAGGCTCAAAGCGATTTTCCAATGTAGCGTTCTACAGCCTCGACCTATCGAGGTGCTAGTCAACACTTATTCAACATCGATCGCGGGGCACGTGACATGTTACATCAAGAAAACGCTTCTGGATTCATCCAGAATGCGGACCTGCTAGAGGTCCGTCCAATAACAAAAAAGATACCGCCGTACCTAGTACGCGTCGCGGTCTTATGGGGCTGCGTTTTGGTAGGCCTGTTCTTCGCGTTGATTGCCTACGGCACCACACCTGGAGAATCCGACCTGCCTCCGGGCGTTGCACCGTTTCGAAACGTCTCGGGCTTCCTCAACGCATCATCTACAACTGAATGGGAAATCGTGATGGCCGTCCATCCGAAATGCCCTTGCACAGTCGCTTCGGTCAACGAACTGAACAGACTGCTCGACAAAGTCGACGACAACGTGAGATGCCGCTTCCTGGTTTTCCACCCGGTCAACAGCACGCCCGATTGGATGAACGGAAAAATCTCATCTCGTCTCGCGTGTATTCCTCGCTCCGTCATCCAAGCTGACGAGGGCGGCGAGACAGCGTTCGAATTGGGGATGAAAACATCTGGCGCAGTCATTGTATTTGATCCTCGCGGCAAATCTCGTTTTCACGGTGGCATCACCGTTTCTCGCAACCATGAAGGTGACAACCTTGGGGTGCGTTCCATTTCCATGTTGATTCAAGGCAAAACACCGCCTCTCACTACCACACCGGTTTACGGTTGTAGCCTGTAGTCATAGAGACGGATTGACATGTCGGACAACGAACTCGAAACGATCTCGCCACACAAGAGTGCAGACACACTCTTCGCCGAGCATTTGCAATCACGCCAGATCAATGCGGACCGCGCATTATCAATCGTGCTTGCCCTGCAATGGATGTTTGCAATCGGTTGCGCCCTTTGGATTTCGCCATATACATGGATTGGATCTCAGAAGCTCGTCCATTTGCATGTCTGGAGTGCGATCATTGGGGGAGGCTTGCTCACCGTTTTCCCGGTGTTCTTGGCAATGAACTTCCCCGGCCAACGCCTGACGCGGATGATCATGGCGATGGCTCAAATGCAGTTCTCAGCCTTGCTGATTCACCTGATGGGCGGCCGGATCGAATCTCACTTTCACATCTTCGGTTCACTCGCGTTCCTGGCATTCTACAAAGACCCCTGGGTCTTTTTACCCGCCGTGTCCGTTGTCAGTCTCGATCACTTTATCCGCAGTCTTTTTTGGCCCGAATCGGTATTCGGCATCTTCTCGCCGTCACCCCTTCGCGCGCTCGAACATGCAGGATGGATCGCCTTCGAAACGACCTTTCTTGTCCTGGGCGTGCGTCAGAACCGGCAGTCACTTTGGGAACTTGCCAAACTCCAGTCCTCACTGACTCAGCAACGAGACTTACTGGAGCAGCGCGTCCACAGTCGCACCTCTGAAATTGAGCAACAACGCCGCATTCTCGACACGATTTTGCAGCGAATTCCTGCCGCAGTCTTCTGGCGTGACAAGGAAGGAACCTTCATGGGTTGCAACGAGATGTTCAGCGACTTCTTCGGATTGAAGTCACCCGACGAAATCATTGGCAAACGGATGAACGATATCATCCCATCCAATGACCAAACCATGAATCGACTCTCCAGTTTCTGCGACTCCCCCGATGAAAATGTAGAACTCGTCAACATCGAAGAGACTCTGCACAACATCGCTGGTGAGTACCGCACCGTACTTGCTGGTGCGACCTCCCTTCATGATCACGAAGACAATTGCTTCGGGACCTTGGGAAGCTTTTTGGACATCACCACGCTCAAGAATGCGGAATCGCGAGCGAAGTCGTTGGCAAACTTGATTCAGGATTCTCCCAACGAACTGTATATCTTTGATTTCGAATCCTATCGCTTGGTGGAGGCCAACCAAGGCTTCGCACGCAGCCTCGGACTGGAAATGGAAGACCTAGCGAACATGTCCCCTGAAGACTTCCTTCAAGACATGTCCAACCAGGAACTCCGCGACCGGATCACCGTGGCGATGTCAGATCCGCGAGGACGTTGCGCCTTTGATTCCAACCACGTTCGCAAGGACGGCACTGTCTTCCCAGTGCACGTGGACATTCACCGATCGACGTTCGAAGCGCGTCCTGTGTTTGTCGCCTTCTGCACCGACCTGAGCGATTCCCAAGCGATGGAACGCCAACTGGCACAAGCTCAAAAGCTTGAATCCATGGGGCAACTCGCCGCGGGCATCGCTCACGAGATCAACACTCCGATGCAGTGCGTCAGCGGGAACGTCGAATTCTTGACGATGAGCTATGAACGACTCTTCCAGTTCACCGACGGGCTACTTGAGCTATTGAAGAAAAGTCCTTCGTTGAGCGCGGACGATGCTCAATCACAACTCGACTCACTGACAAAACGACACAAGTACGACGTGCTGCGGGAACAAACACCTGATGCCGTGGAAGAAGCCTCCCAGGCCGTGATCCGGGTGATCGAAATTGTGAGAGCAATGAAGGCGATGTCACATCCCGGTCGCCAAGAGATGAACGAAACGGACGTGAACATGTTGATTCACCAGGCGTCGATCATCAGCCGCAACCGATACAAGTATGTGTCCGAATTGGAACTCGATCTTTCGCCCGATTTACCTTTGATCCCTGCCTACGGAGCCGAACTCAGTCAGGTCATCATCAATCTGATTGTCAACGCGGCGGACGCAATTACGGAACGCAAAGAAAGCGATCCCGATTTGGACGGAAAGATCACAATCTCAACCGTTCAAAATGGCGATCACATCGAAATGTGTGTTCGAGACAACGGAACCGGAATGACGGAAGACATTCGGTCCAAAGTCTTCAACCAGTTCTTCACAACCAAAGACGTTGGCAAAGGCACAGGAATGGGACTTTCGTTGACCTACAACATTGTCTCTTCCAAACACAACGGAACCATCCGTGTGGAGTCTGAGCCAAACGCTGGAAGCAGTTTCATCGTGATCCTGCCATTAAAATCTCATCAGTCAACCGCCGATGAGTCTGATGCACACCAATCGGACACTTGTCGTGTCCCGATTCTCACCTAACTTTTTGAAACCCGCGATCTCACGCAACAGTCCATTTGGGGCGTCCAATGAACGAACGCATATTACTGGTCGACGACGACTACAGCTTGCTGAACACGCTGAAACGCAACTTGTCTTTTGACTTCGAGGTCACGACCTGCGAATCGGGGCCCGAGGCGTTGGCTTGCATCAAGAAGTCCGAGCCTTTCTCGGTCATCATGGTCGACATGCGGATGCCTGGGATGGAAGGCATTGAGGTCATTCAAAAAGCACGCCAGATCGCGCCGAACAGCGTGTATCTGATGCTAACCGGCAACCAAGACTTGACCACCGCGATGGAGGCGGTCAACGAGGGGCAGGTTTTCCGGTTCCTTAACAAGCCTTGCCAGATGAGCGACATCAAAGCCGCCATCAACGCGGGGATCAAGCAGCATGACTTGATCACCAGCAAGGAAGAATTGCTCAAGAAAACCTTCGCCGGAGCCATCAGCGTTCTGGTTGAGATCATTGAATACGTCGATGACCCGTTGGTGAACACGGACGACATTTTGCAGTCCGCCGAAGCGATGCTTGTCGAATCGAAGGTTGCGTCTGACTGGAGGATTCCGTTGACCTCACGGTTGATGGTCGCCGGTGTTCCATTGCTCGATTTGGGTCAACGGGAAACTTTGGCCAGCGCGGCGATCACTTCGGATGAACACCGCCAGGTCGTGAAAGAGGTCTTCTCGATCTCGAGCCAGTTGATCAAGCAAATCCCACGTCTGGAACCCATTGCTGAACTCTTGGACCGAATGGGGACCACGGATGTCACCAACGCGAAATGCAACAACGATGACGACAAGATCGCTCAAGTGATCTTACTCAGTTACTACCAAAGCCTGCTGAAACGCCGCGGGGATGAAGGCGACGTTGCTCAGTCCGAAATTGAAGATCGATTTCCTGACCTCGACAATCAACTGACCGAGCATGTCCGCCTCTCCAACGATGCTCAACCACAGCCAACGATCGAAAGCATCCCGACTTCGGAACTGCTAACGGGAATGACCGTTGCCGAAGATGTTCGAATGCCAAATGGACTCTTGCTGATCGCATCGGGCCGTAAGCTATCACCCCCGATGGTCACGCGGCTTCGCAACCTGGTCGGACTGGAATCCGTCGCGGTTGAAATTCCGGCCAAACATTCGAAGCAAGTCGCAGCGGTCTAGTTCATAGGATCGCCTCGTTCAAATTGTCGAAACGAAGACACGGCTTGGCAGATCAACGAGTGATCTTGTGCGACCGGTCGATTTCCATTGGCCCTAGTTCAACCACCTCACCGTCGGGCCATTGAACGGTCACGTTCTCAATGGAATCGTGTTCGCCCAGACCGAATGTCAGCGGCAACTCCACCTGAGTCAAATAGCTTCGTGTGGGCATCACCTGCTTGGAAATCACTTCTTCGCCAACGGTGACCTCGACCCACGCACCAATCGCATCGCGATTGCACTTCTCGCCGTCGCCCACCAACTTCAAACGCAACCAGTGGTGACCGGTGTCTTGGTCGTTCCGCAACAATCGCGGGGCCCGGCCAACAGATGTGATCAAGAGATCCAAATCGCCATCCAGATCGATGTCCGCGTACGAAGCACCGCGGCCCACCATGGGCTGAACAAACTCATCGCCTAGCTGCTCGGCACCAACGGGCAGGAACTCGGTTTCATACTCCGGTCCCGCGTTCCAAAACATCTGCGGTGGCTGCTCGTAGTGCTGGCTTGGCTGCACCCGGTTGATGTCCTCTTCCAGGTGCCCGTTCGCACAAAACAGATCCAAACGGCCATCCAAATCATAGTCGACATACGCCAAACCAAACGTCAGCAACAATCGCGTGCTGGGGCCGAGCCCGGTTGAAACCGCTTCATCGTAAAACTGCATTCGGCCGGCTTTGGTCACATACAAAGCGGTCATCTCATTGGAGAAGTTTCCGATCGCGACCGCCATGCTGGAACGCTCGCGAAACGTTGTCACGTCGATCCCCATGGCCCCGCGAGCGTTGCCCGTCGCATCGAAGGCGATCCCACAGATCGCTCCCATCTCCGTGAATTTGCCATCGCCACCGTTTCTCAACAGGCAATTCTGTACGGTGTCGTTGGCCACCACGACATCCACGAACCCATTGCGATCAAAGTCACACAGGGCCAATCCGAGCGACTTTGACTGCGGCACATTGGTGGACACGTTGCGAATTTGAATGCCAGCTTCTTCGGAAACGTCGGTGAACTTGCCATCTCCTTCATTGCGGTAAAGATAAGGAAACGTGCCTTCGAAGTTTTGCGGCCTGCCATAAGCTCGACCGCCACCAACAAGCTGAAACCCCTGCGACTGATCGTATTCGCGGCTCCAACCGACATAGTTGCAGACAAACAAATCCAGATCACCGTCGTTGTCGTAGTCAAACCAACCGGAACTGGTGCTCCATCGATCTGCCTCGCCTCCCACGCCAGCATCCTCCGTCATGTCGTCGAACTTGCCTTCACCCAAGTTACGAAACAGCCGGTTGGCCCCGACCGCGGAAATAAAAACGTCGACCAAGCCATCTTGATCGTAGTCGCCAACCGCGACACCCATTCCATACAACTCGACGTCCAGCCCAGAGTCCTCGGTGACGTCAACGAACTTGCCGCCTTCGTTTTGATAAAGCGCCGATGTGTTTCGCCGACCGCTTGGTTCGTCCCAAGACCAGTCCATCGAATTGATCAGCAGCAAGTCTTGATCTCCATCGTTGTCGAAATCAAAGAACGCGCTGCCGCCGCCCATCGTTTCCGGCAGCAGTTTGTCACCGGTCGCACCATTGTTGTGCACGAACGAGATCCCAGCTTCTTCCGTGATGTCCTTGAACGGTGTCGTCGGAACCTGCACCTTCGGCTGCTCTCGCACAGCGACATTCGCGAGCTTGGACTCGCGCACCGGTGGCGCCGGTTTGGGACGCGTCAGAATGTACGCGGCAACACCACCGAGCAACGCCAGAACGACCAATGCGATCAACGATCCTCGCATCGCACGACCGATGTCGGCATCGTCTCGCAACTCACTTTCGTCGACTTCGTTCGATTGCGGATCACTGGTCATTGGAATTCTCCTGCGGGTTATCAGCGGTGACCTCAGTGGCCTCATCCGCAGCGGTTTGGGTTGGTAATTCGCGATGCAACGAGTACTTCACGACAGCTTCGGCGGCATGATCCGCAGCGGGATATTTTTCACGCGCCAGCCGAATGGCTCGCCCTTGAGCGTTGTCATCGGGCTTGTAGATCTGATGCAGCTTTCGATGTTTCTCGGCTGATTCTTGGTCATCGAGTCGTTCGTAGAGCAGTTGCAGGTTGTGATGAGCTGAAACGTTTTCAGGATCAATCATCAACGTCTTCCGATACTGCGAAACCGCTTCTTCCAAGTACGCCAGGCTCTCGTCGGATCGACGTTGCCGATCGCGAATGTTGCCGAGATCAAACAGCGTTCGGCCAAGCTGGTTGATGACTTCGATGTCCAGACTGAAATCAAAACCTCGACGTTGCATGTCTTCTGTGCTGTCTTCCAACACGCTGCGAAGATTCTGCTCGGCTTCTTCGAGGCGTCCCTGTTGCGAGTTGATGACGCCCGACAACCAGGCCCACGTCCAACGTGGGAATCCTTCCGTGTCGCGGAATTCATCGGCACGCTGCAGCGCCTCGACCGCTTCGTCCAAACGGCCTTCGGTGTTCAACACACGAGCTAGGTTCATTGGACCGTCGTAGCGATCAAGTTCCTCCACGGCGCGGAAGGCATTTTCTGCCTGACGAAGTTCAGCTTTTCCCTTGAGCAGCAATCCAATGCCGTAATCGTTCCACCGTTGCCAGGTCGGAATGTCACGCGGCGGATTCTCGACGGACTGATCAAGTCCCTCCACCGGAAAGACAACTGTGTCGACTGCCATCGTGGTGATGGGCAACTCATTCGTGTAGTCCTGGCCGGGCACGTGACCACGAATCAGGTTGCCGAATTTCTCGTTCTGCTTCGCAACGAAATCCATGTACTCCGTGTCAAACTTCCGATACAGCAACTTGATCTCGACTTGAACCGGCTCCGAGACATCGTCCGGAACATTCAGTTCGTAGTGAACCGTTTGGCCGGCGCCCGGTGGAATTTGATGGTTGTAAAGCGGAGTGAAGATATCTTCCGCATTGCGTCGGTTGATGCGATTGCCGTCCTTGTCCAGCATGAAAACGTTGATGAAGTGCGACCATGGGTCAACTTCATTGTGTTTGCCTTCGTCGATCAAACCACTGTGACCGATCAGGCGATCACCGCTGGTGACTTTGACTTCCAACCAAATTTCGTTGCTGTCGACAGTGCCTTGTGAAAACAGGTGTCCCATCTTCATCGTTCGAATCACCGTCTCGAGCAGATACTTTTCACCGCGTTTCAGCGACGGCACCTGTGGACGCAGCGGAGCGATCAATTCGCCATCGATCTCGCCGCCTTCACGGACGCCAAAAATGTCAACACGCATCACGTCCTGCAGATACTCTTGATGCGCCGCGATCACATCGTCTCGGTCGCGAAGCCATGCGATGCCGGTGTTCGCGGATGGGAACATGTGGTCATGGACACTCAGTTCCTCCGCGTCATCAAACATTTTCGCGCCGAAGTCGTTGGAAGCCACCAACGGCATGTGACATTTGCTGCAATTGTCGACGGCTTTGGGCGGGTAGTAAAAACTTCTCGCTCCGTGACCCGACACGCCGCTGAACAGGTACGGGTCATAGTGGTTCTGGCCACGCAAGAATTCCTTGTAGCCGGTCAACGCCTCGGGCAAGTGCACCTTGTGACAGGTCGAACAAAACTCTGCCGTCTTGTGAAATGGCTTCAGGAAAGTCTTCTTATGGAAAGACGGTTTCGCTTTGACCAATTGATTGTTGATCCATTGCAACGCCGCGTTTTCGCTGCTGGCAAACGGGTAATGCAGTGGTTCTTCGATCGTGTAGTCCGCGTTGCCACGAACGCTGTTGACGTTGGTGATCGCGTGACAGACCGTGCAAGTGATCCCCGCTTTCGCGGTTGGGTGATCCAACATGTCAAAGTTTGGATCATCAAACGCTCCGGAGAAAAACGGCACGGGGTCGTGACACCCTGCGCACCAGCGTGAAGCTTGAACCGAGCCATCACGCTCGAGCGACTTCGCACGCGTTTCACTAACGCTGGCAAAATACGGTGCGTTGTTGAAGGAACTGAATCGATGAACGCTGTCCTGCCAATCCTTGTGAATGTCGGCATGGCACTTCAAGCAGTATTCATCGTTCATCAACGCATTCGACGGAATGAAGTTGCCACTAGACGTTCGTGCGAGCGACGGTTCGAAGTACTGCGTTCCTGAATCGGGACCAATCGCGTTCCACTGGCGAGGGTCCTGCATCTGCAAGATCACCATGGCAGCGATCGACGCCGCCGCGACACCGCCAAAGCTCATTCCAATTCGCCACTTGATCCGAGGCCCGGCCAAACGGTGCAGCCAGTAGAGCCAAATCGAAGCCAGCGGAAACGCGACGTGCAACCAATACACCGTGCTGCGTGCCAAAGGTTGCTTCAGGTCAAAACCTCCGATCCGAACCAACAAGATTCCCGTCGTGAGAATGCCCAAACTGACCGCGAAAAGAGCGTAGCCGATTCGGACCGCTCGCCGGTTGCGACGATCTTTGGTGTTCCACATATGGATGAAACCAAAGATGACGACCGGCAAGATCAACAGCAGTCCCATCACCAAGTGAGCGAAGAACATGTACTGATAGAAATAGTCCTGGTACGTCTGATCACGAAACCATTCCAGGAACGTGAACGTTGCTAGATACCCAGAATTGGCAAGCAGCAACGCGAAAAGAACAAAGATGGCGTAAAGCAACTTCTTCAGACGCGGCCCGACCGCGCGAACATACTTTTTTCGCGGCTTCGGCACGGCCGCACCGGATTGTGCAACAGATGACATAAAATGAGTCCAATGAATGATCAGCTTGCAGACTGGATGTGCACCCGCGACCGACGTCTTCGGATGGAGTGCATCAAGCGGAAGGAAGCGAATCGCTTCCGACCGTGATCCTGTGTTGACCGGCCGACAGAACGTGGCACAGGCATCAACATCGAGCAAGATTTCATCCGCAACTGTGACCCAACGCCCAAACGGCGATATTGGACATTGCTACGCCGACACATCCATCATCGCGAGAGACGACGACGGAGGGATCAGCACGTGCAAACTAGCCAGTGGAGAACGACCTGCTCAAGTCAGAGACAAAGTCGCCTGCGGCGGTCGATCGATTCCCATCAAGAATCCTTGTTGGACATCAGCTGCTTCTTCCTGCGATCGACGAACGAACTGCCCCACGCGAACTCGCAGCGATGCCTCTTTCCAGACCGCGTCGTGTTGCGGACGTTCGGCCGACGGAAGCATTGGTGCGGGAATCGGAAGCGTTGGCAACTGGCCACACAACGGCCCATCACAGGGCTTCGCAGGGACCGGTTGTCCGGCAACCCCCTGGCTTCCTTCGGTCAACTCGTGACTCGACGGGGCACCGGGTTCGCCGGTCTGCCTTTCGCTGAATCGGACCGATGACTGATTCGAGGTGACCATCGAAGTGCCACCGGAATGCTGCAACCAATCCCCGCAACTCGCTTCGGCTGAACGTGGTGTCAAAACACCCGCCAGCAACACAGCGACGACGATGAGGATAAGAACACGCGGCATATTTTTTTCAGTCGATCCAACTGAGTGTTGGCCACCTTGAGAGAAGCAATGCTCGACCAAGAGCGAAGCGGCCTGACAACGAGCCTAGGCAGACACAACCCCCAAGTCAATTGTGCAAGGGGAGTTTCCACCCCGAAGCGAGTTCGGGCTCTCATTCTAAACAGGAACCGAAAACCGAATCCGGAACCAACACCGCTCACATTGCACTATCGCAAAACATCGTTTTTGCCAGTGGAATACTCAAGAAATGCAAGTTTGAGTACGATAAGCCGGCCCGTTAGGTTTACGCTGGATCGACATGAAACTGACAACCCAAACCGACTACGCACTGCGCACGTTGATGTATTTGGCGACGAGAGAATCTCGTGCCAACGTCGCCGGGGTTGCTTCTCTGTTCAACATCTCTGTCAATCATGTGGCCAAGGTCGTCAATCTGCTGGCTCGTGAAGGCTACGTGCGAAGCATCCGCGGCGTCGGCGGCGGCATCGAATTGGCGGTCCGTCCGGAAGACGTCACGGTCGGTCAGGTCATTTCGACAATCGAAAACGACACGCATTTATTGCCTTGTGTGGCCAGCGATCACGGTTGCGTGATTCACTCGTTCTGCAAGCTCAGCGGTGTGCTCGCAAAAGCGGAACGCGTTCAGATGGACTATCTCAACAGCGTCACGCTCGCGGACGTCATCCCCACTCGCGGGCAACTGGACCGAATCGAGTCCAACTGATCGGCGCTTGCTGATCCTCTATCGACGGCGATCTGTACATACGATCGCCTACCGGCATCCTTTGCGGACCGGCACACGCCGCAATCGACTCGCATCGTGAACCAGGAATCCCTTGTGTTTTATCGGCGGAAACAATTCGACAAAAGATATTTCACTAATAACCTATTCAGCAGTGAAACGAAGTCCGTTTTGGGAAATCGCAATGAATCTGCAACAAGAACTGAACCGCCCCCAGCCATTTCGATGCTTGGACCAAGAAGTGTTGCTGAATTTCCTCCGCATCGGTGACCAGCTCGACAATCGTTTCTCGCGTCTCTTTCGCGAACACGGTTTGACGCTATCTCGATTCAACATTCTCCGCAGTTTGGCGCTTGCTGAACGGCCGCTGACCTGTGGCGAGATTGGCGAGCAGATGATTCAGGTTGTTCCTGCGGTCACATCGCTGGTCGACCATCTTTGCTCGCAAGAATTGGTGGAGCGAAATCGCAGCACCGAGGACCGCCGCGTTGTGCACGTGGCAATCACTGAAAAGGGCAAACAACTTGTGAAAGACACCATGCAACCGCTCCGAGAGATGGAAGATCGGATGCTTCTGCAACTCAGTCAGGCGGACAAGCAGAGTCTTTTGCAATTGCTCAATCGAACTCGTGAGTCGATTTCTCATTGCGACGACTGATTTCACGCCCACCCACCAGACCCCGAACCCAATTCACCTCGGCCCTGTCCGCCCATCAAGCCGACACGCCGCAGGTCCCACCCGAACTCTATCGTCTTTGAATCGAACCCGATCATGAATCCTCCTCACGTGAATCTTTCTGCTCTCGGCAAGTTTGCCCTCGGGGTCGGCATCAGTGGGATACTGCTCGCTGTCGCTGGATGCAATCAAGGCCCAAGTGGGCCGCCGGCGATGCCCAAACCCACCGTGACCGTCGCCCAACCCGTTTCCAAAAAGATCGTTGAGTGGGACGCCTTCACCGGACGCTTGGAAGCGGTCGATTTGGTGGAGGTCCGTGGTCGCGTGGGCGGTTACTTGCAGTCGGTCCACTTTGACGAAGGACAAATCGTCGAAGAGAACGACCTGTTGTTCATCATCGATCCGCGTCCGTACGAAGCTGAACTGTCGGCAGCCCAAGCCAAACTCCAGCAATCGAAATCACAACTCAACCAAGCCAAAGCGATGACGGAGGTCGCCCGCGCAAACCTCTTGCAATCCGAGGCCCAACTGAACCTCGCTGATGTCCGTTACAAACGAACTCAGAACTTGGTCGAGCGAAATGCATCGTCGCAAGATGAACTGGATGATCGTGAGGCGGAGTTCCTCAAAGCCAAGGCCGACATCGAAGGTGTTCGTGCCAGCCTGAATTCATCCGAAGCCGCGATCGCAACGGCTCAAGCCGAAATCGAACTGGCCAAGGCCGGTGTAGAAACCGCCGAACTCAACTTGCAATACACACGCATCCGTGCGCCCATCACCGGTCGAATCAGTCGCAAGTTCGTCACGGAAGGCAACTTGATTGCCGGCGGCAGTGCGACCTCGTCCTTGTTGACCACCATCGCTTCGGTGCAGCCGATCTACTGCGTGTTTGACGCAACCGAACAAGACGTCTTGAAATATTCTCGCTTGGCCAAATCCGGCGAACGCGAAAGTTCGCGGGTCGCAAAGAACCCCGTGTACCTTGGCTTGGTTGATGAAGACGGTTTCCCTCACCAGGGACACATGGACTTCGTCGACAACCGCTTTGATGTCAACACGGCCAGCCTACGTGCCCGAAGCGTCTTTGCGAACGAAGATGAACTGTTGCTTCCCGGCATGTTCGCTCGCATTCGACTTCCAGGCAGTGCACCGCATCAAGCGGTTTTGATTCCAGACTCGGCAATCGGCACCGACCAATCGACGCAATACGTCTACATCGTGGTGGACGGTGTGATCCGGCGTCGGCCCATCACCAGCGGTCCAATCATCGATGGCTTGCGAGTCATTCGCGAGGGGCTCGATGGAACCGAACTTTTGGTCACCGAAGGTTTGATGCAGGCTCGGCCCGATGCGGAAGTGAACACGATCGACGGAACAATTGAAATCGTCGAAGACGGATTGCCGGACGAGTATCAGCCGGTTCCGAAAGACAAATGGATTTCGCCCGCTCCCACCGCCGTTCCAGTTGCGGATCGCATGACGGAGGTGAAACGATGAAGTTTCCCCACTTCTTTATCGAGCGTCCGATCTTCGCGTCGGTGCTGTCGTTTGTGATCGTGCTGGTGGGCGGCATCGTGTATTTCACGCTGCCGGTTTCGCAGTATCCCAGCGTCGCACCACCGACGGTTTTGGTTCGCGCCAGTTATCCCGGTGCAACGCCGGAAGTCATCGCCGACACGGTGGCGACGCCCATCGAACAGGAAATGAACGGCGTCGACGACATGCTGTACATGGAATCGTCGTCCAGTTCGGACGGCACCATGCAGCTGACCGTGACGTTCAAACTGGGCACGGACCTGGACGACGCTCAGGTGTTGGTCCAAAACCGCGTCGCGATTGCCGAATCACGTTTGCCAGAACAAGTCCGCCAAATTGGTGTGACCACGACCAAGCAAATCCCCGACATGCTGATGGTGGTTCACTTGAACTCGCCCGATGGCAGTCGTGATCAGCTCTACATCAGTAACTACGCATTCCTTCGAGTTCGCGATGCATTGATGCGTTTGGATGGCGTGGGCGAGATTCGTATCGCGGGCGGCAACGAATACGCCATGCGAATCTGGCTGGACATCGAAAAGATGACCCACGTCGACCTAACGGCGGGAGAAGTCGTTGATGCGATTCGAGCTCAAAACATCCAGGTCGCTGCCGGTGTGATCGGGCAACCACCGACGGACGAGACCGGTGACTTTCAGTTGAACGTCACCACTCAAGGTCGCTTGATTCGCGAAGACGAGTTCAGTGACATCATCGTCAAACGTGGCGAAGACGGAAGGATCACGCGGCTTCGCGATGTGGCTCGGATTGAACTTGGAGCACAGGATTATTCCCGTTTGAGTTACCTCGACGGCAAATCCGCGATCGCGGTGTTGGTCTACCAACGTCCTGGTACCAACGCGGTTGATACGGCGGCCGAAGTCAAACGTGTCATGAGCGAGATGAGCGAGGAGTTCCCCCAAGGGCTCGGCTACGAGATCGCTTACAACCCAACCGACTATGTCGAGGAATCGATCGCCGAAGTGTTTGAGACACTCTTCATCACAACGATCTTTGTGGTGCTGACCGTGTTCCTTTTCCTTCACGGATGGCGTCCGACAATCATTCCCGTGATTGCAATTCCAATTTCGTTGGTCGGAACTTTCGCGGTGATGCAGTTCCTCGGCGTCACACTGAACACGCTATCTCTGTTTGGTTTGGTGCTCGCCATCGGGATCGTGGTCGATGATGCGATTGTGGTGGTGGAAAACGTGGAACGTTTGATCGCCGAAGGCATGACGGCCCGAGAAGCGACTCACAAGGCGATGGACGAAGTCGGTTCTGCATTGATTGCGACAACCCTCGTTTTGATTGCCGTGTTTGTGCCAACCGTCTTCGTCCCCGGGATCAGTGGGCAGTTCTATCAACAGTTTGCACTGACGATCTCGATCTCAACCGCGATTTCAACCTTTGTCTCGCTGACACTCAGCCCCGCGTTGTGTGCATTGTTGTTGCGTCCGAAAGATGCTCCTAAGAATCGCATCGGGAAGTTCATCGACTTCCTGTTTGGCTGGTTCTTCCGACTGTTCAATCGAACGTTTGATGCGACGAGTAACATCTACGCATCGATCATTGGTCGTTTGATCAAGAAGACCGGTTTCGCGATGGTGCTCTACGTGGGTTTGCTGGTCCTCACCGGATTCAGTTTCAGCATGGTGCCGACTGGGTTCATTCCTGATCAAGATCAGGGCTACGTGATCGTCGCAATCAACTTGCCCGACGGTGCATCGCTCGCACGAACCGACCGTGTGACTCGGCGAGTCGCGGAGATCGGAAAAGAGATCGACGGTGTCGCCCACGCGGTTGGAATCGCGGGACTGTCCGGAGCAACGTTCTCGATCAAACCCAACGCGGCGGTCACGTTCCTGCCGTTGGAAGATGCCAAGGAACGAGCCAAACGAGGTCGCGGGGTCGAAGCAATCGTCGCGGACATGCGACGAGAAGTGGCCGCGATCAACGAAGCTCAAATCTTAATCATTCCTCCGCCACCAATTCGCGGGATCGGTCGTGGGGGCGGTTTCAAGATGTATGTCCAAGACCGCAGTGGCGCGGGTCTGGACGCGTTGAACCAGGTCGCTCAAACGATGTTGGGCCAAGCCAACCAGCAGCCCGGCGTCACGCAAGTGTTCTCGAACCTGCGGATGGATGTGCCTCAAGTCTACGCGGACGTGGATCGAACCAAAGCACAAATGCTTGACGTTCCGGTCAACCGTGTCTTCGAAGCTTTGCAGGTTTACTTGGGATCGGTTTACATCAACGACTTCAACTTCCTCGGCCGCACCTACCGTGTGACCGCTCAAGCCGAACCAAAATTCCGCGACGAAGCAACTGACATCACGAAGATTCGAACTCGCAGCGATCGAGGTGCGTCGATCGCGCTGGGATCAGTCGTCAACATCACTCAAACCGCCGGCCCTGACCGCTTGGTGCGATTCAACTTGTTCCCGGCGGCCGACCTGAACGGGACAACCGTCCCTGGTTTCAGTACCGGACAATCGCTGGCGACAATGGAACAATTGGCCGACCAGAACCTGCCGCCCGGATTCGGATACGAATGGACCGAAATCGCGTTCCAGGAAAAACAAGCTGGCAACACGATCGTGTTCCTGTTCCCTTTGGCCGTCTTGTTCGTGTTCTTGGCTCTTTCGGCCCAGTACGAAAGCTGGTTGCTGCCGTTGGCAATCATTTTGATTGTGCCTCTGTGTTTGCTGTTCGCTCTCTCGGGAGTTTGGTTCCGTGGGATGGACAACAATGTGCTGACGCAAATCGGGTTCATCGTCTTGATTGGCTTGGCCTGCAAGAACGCGATTTTGATCGTTGAATTTGCAAAAGCAGAAGAAGACGCGGGCAAGAACCGATTTGAGGCTGCCATCGCAGCCTGCCGCTTGCGATTGCGTCCGATCCTGATGACCGCGTTCTCGTTCATCCTCGGCGTGGTGCCACTGTTGGTGGCCACCGGTGCCGGGTTTGAAATGCGACGCGTGCTTGGCACCGCGGTGTTCGCCGGAATGTTGGGAGTGACCGTCTTTGGTTTGTTCCTGACGCCCGTCTTCTATGTGATGCTGCGACGTTTCGCGAAACAAAAGAAAGTGGAGACCGATGCCACTTGATCAGATAGCTTGGAGGAGCGAGATTTCTCCTCCAAGCGTCTGCCCTTCATCGAAGTGAAATCCAGCCATGTTCAGCATCGAAACTCTCATCCTGATCGCCGGGAGTTTGCTGTTACTAGGAATCGCGTCGAACAAGTTTTCGGCTCGAATGGGCGTTCCCGTATTGGTGGTCTTCTTGGCCATCGGGATGCTAGCCGGGTCCGAGGGCATTGGCGGGATCGAGTTTGAGAACTACACGCTCGCACATGGTTTCGCGACCACAGCCTTGTGTTTGATCCTGTTCAACGGCGGGATCGGCACACCATACGCCGCATTTCAATCGGCATGGAAACCGGCATCGTTGTTAGCGACCGTGGGCGTCATCGTGACCGCCGTGATCACCGGGTTAGCAGCTTCCTGGATCCTGGGGCTGTCATGGATGCAAGGATTGCTGCTGGGCAGCATCGTGGGATCAACCGATGCTTCGGTTGTGTTTTCTGTGCTGCGCGGCGGCGGCGTTCACATTCGCCCCCGGTTGGCCAACGCGCTGGAAGTCGAAAGCGGCTCCAACGACCCGATGGCGATTTTCCTGACCGTCGGTTTGATCGAAGTATTGACCGGCCAAACGCCCTTTGGCTTTGGGTTGGTCACGTTGTTCCTCAACCAAGCCGTCGTGGGCACCGCCATGGGCATGGCGGTCGGCTGGGCCGGTGCTTGGGTGTTGCAGCACATACGTTTGGAAGCGGCCGGCTTGTATCCCGTGATGGCCACCGCGCTGGGACTGTTTTCGTTTGGGATGGCGTCCGAGTTGGGCGGCAGCGGGTTTTTGGCCGTCTATTTGACCGGAGTCGTGATTGGCAATCGACGTCCCGTTTTTCATCGAGGCATTGTGCTCTTCCACGATGCTCTCGCGTGGATGTGCCAAATCCTGATGTTCACGGCCCTGGGCATCCTTTCATTTCCCAGTCGACTGTGGGACGTCGCCGTTCCAGCAATCCTAATCGCATCGGTGTTGATCTTTGTTGCACGCCCGATCGCTGTGTTCTTGTGTGGGATTCCGTTTCGGTACACGACTCGTGAATTGACGTTTTTGTCGTGGGTGGGTCTGAAAGGAGCTGTGCCGATCACGTTGGCCACGTTCCCAATGATGGCGGGACTTCCGGCCGCCTCGATCATCTTCGACACCGTCTTCTTTGTCGTCGTGATCTCTGCACTCGTGCAAGGATGGACGCTACCGGCGGTGGCACGATTCTTAAAACTCGAAGTGCCAAAGAACCAAACCACGCCAGTGACTCTGGAGATCAGTTCGCTGCAAAACGTCGATGGCGACATTGTCGACTACTACATTGACCAAGATTCTCGAGCATCCGGGTGCATGATCAAGGATTTGGCGTTACCCGATGGAGTCGTCATCGCACTGATCGTTCGTGATGAACAAACGGTGTTGCCGCAGGGGCGATCGCAGTTGCTGCAGGGCGATCATGTGGTCGTGGTGTTGCGACCGAGCATTCGATCGATGGTCGACCGAGTTTTCGCCCCCACTCGACCTCATGCGGAAGAGCTGCCTCAAGAGCTTGAGTTTCCGCTGCGGGGCTCGATCAAAGTCCGTGATTTAGAGCAGTTTTACGAGCTCAAACTGGCCGATGATGGCGACCTGACGCTGGACAATTTGGTCCGGCAACATTTGGGCGAAGACCAGATGAAGATCGGTGCTGTGGTCCAAATCGATCAAATTGCGCTTCATTTACGGGAAATATCGTCCGATGGAACTGTTCTGTACGTAGGGATGTCGATCCTTGCGGAACCGGCACAGACCCCTGATTCGTCCTTGTCGGCAACCAGCTTGCCATTAGAATAAGCCCTCCACGTGAGAGTCCTTTGGCTCGCCCAAGCTTTCCATTCTCATCTGTCAAAACTGTTGTTTTGAACACATCCCCAAGCCTTTTTGATGTTGGTCGCAGCAGCCGCATGATGTCATTCATCATGTTGTTTTTGCTTGCATTTCCGACGTTGGGGATATCAACCACCGTTTCCCGCTCGCTGCTGGGAAACAGTCGACAAACCGAAGCGGAAGAAATTGAAGAACGCGTTCCTTGCTCCGCACATCGACGTGTCCAACAGACTCGCTCGACACAGGGCGGTTTTGTTCTTCATCGCGAAATCAAGTTGGACCGAACGTTGGTTCTTCAAACTCGCCCAATTCTTTCAGTCGCAAACGGTCATCGAATCGCAAACGGATTGCTCGCACCGATGCGGTGCTAGGCCACCGGTCCGTCCACCCGTTTCGTCATTGAATTCCCGCGAAGCATTCGCCATTGGAAAATAGGTTTCCGTGGCAAATCGACATCATGATTGCAATTCTGCTTTCAAAGATGGTGTGCCGCACGAACTGATAGTTCAGTCGCTGCGCAGATTGCTGCACGAGAGTTCGACCGTTTTGATTCGCCGTTTCCGCTTGCACAACGACGTCTTCGTTCTGCCAAGGATACCTTTATGTCGACTTCCGAAGCTCAAACACCGACCAGCATTTTCTCTCCCAGTACAATCTTACAAGACCTCATTTCGGGTTTGGTTGTCTTCCTCGTCGCGTTACCTCTTTGCTTGGGCATCGCGCTGGCATCCGGTGCCGATCTCTTTTCCGGGTTGCTCGCCGGAATCGTCGGCGGCCTGGTGGTCGCCGCGATCAGTGGATCGCACACCAGTGTCAGTGGTCCCGCCGCAGGTTTGACCGCGATCGTCGCGGCGCAAATCGCGACCCTTGGTTCTTTCGAAGCTTTCTTGTTGGCCGTGCTGATTGCGGGTGTCATCCAGATCGTTTTCGGGATCGCTCGAGGCGGTGCTCTGTCCGCCTTCTTCCCATCCAGCGTGATCAAAGGGTTGTTGGTCGCGATCGGTGTGATCCTGATCCTGAAACAGATCCCTCACATCTTTGGCCACGACACCGACCCTGAGGGTGAGATGTCATTCATTCAGCCCGACCAGGAAAACACGTTCTCCGAGTTGCTGACCATTTTCGCCGGGGAGATCCACACCGGAGCGATGGTGATCGGACTGCTGTCGATTGCCATCCTGCTTGTCTGGGAACGCATCCCCGCACTAAAGAATTCCTTGGTTCCCGCGCCTTTGATCGTGGTGGTCGGCGGCGTGTTGCTGAACCTGGGCTTCACCAACATGGGTCAGGACTGGTTGGTCAGCGGATCTCACTTGGTTCAGATCCCCATCGCACAAAGCTTCTCGGAGTTCTTCGGTTTCCTTCGTTTGCCCGACTTCAGCCGCACGTTTGATCCAGCGATTTACATTGCCGCGGTCACGATTGCTGTCGTCGCGTCCTTGGAAACGCTTCTGAACTTGGAAGCCGTCGACAAGCTCGACAAAGCCAAACGAAACTCACCACCCAGTCGCGAATTGATCGCACAAGGTTGCGGCAACATGGTCTGCGGTTTGATTGGTGGACTTCCCGTCACATCGGTCGTCGTTCGTGGTTCGGTCAACGTCGCCTCCGGTTCGAAAACCAAGATGTCGGCGATCTTCCACGGTGCATTGCTGCTGATCAGCGTTGCATTCTTACCGACTTTGATGAACAAAATTCCTTTGTCGGCTCTGGCTGCCATCCTGCTTGTCACCGGGTTCAAACTTGCCAGCCCGAAGATCTTCAAGCAGATGTGGAAAGAAGGCCGCTATCAATTCACGCCGTTCATCATCACCGTCATCGCGATTGTCGTGACGGACTTGCTGATCGGGATTCTGATCGGCTTGGCAATCAGCGTTCTGTTCATCCTCAACAGCAATCTGCGTCGACCGATTCGCCGGATCGTGGAAACTCAAGTTGACGGTGATGTCACTCACATCGAACTTTCCAACCAAGTCAGCTTCCTCAACCGAGCTGCTTTGGACCGCGTGCTCAACGAAGCTCAATCGGGTGGCAAGTTGGTGATTGACGCGTCTGGTTCGGACTACATCGACCCTGATGTTTTGAGTTTGATTCGGGACTACAAGCAGAACATCGCTCCTGCCCGGAACATCTCCGTCAATCTCAAGGGCTTTCGCCAAAAGTACCAACTCAGCGACGCCAAGCAATTCGCAGACTTCACTTCACGCGAATTGCAAGAGAAGGTCACGTCGGATCAGGTCATCAAGATCCTGCACGATGGGAACCAGCGTTTCACCAGCGGCACGCGTTTGAACCGTGACCTGGGGCAGCAGGTCAACGCGACCGCAGCGGGACAAAATCCGCTGGCCGCGATCCTGAGCTGCATCGATTCGCGGGTGCCAACCGAGTTGGTGTTTGACCTCGGCGTCGGCGATATTTTCAGCGTTCGCGTAGCGGGCAACATCGTTGGCACGAAGTCCTTGGGCAGCCTCGAATACGCCGTCGGTGTTGCTGGGGTGAAGTTGGTTGCCGTTTTGGGTCACACCCGATGTGGAGCGGTCACCTCATCCGTCAATTTGGTTGCGGCGAATCAAGGGGCAGAAGCCGCGACCGGTTGCCAACACTTGCAACCGATCGTTGACGAAATTGCACCTTGCATTCCAAGCGATGTCACTCGAGCAATTGAAAACTTGAGCGAAGAAGCGATGGAACAGTACGTCGACAAAGTGGCTGAAGACAACGTGATGCACACGGTCGATGAGATCGTCAAACGAAGCCGAATCATCCGCGAAGCCGTGGAAGCGGGTCGTGTGAAGGTGATCGGCGCGTTGTATGATGTGAAGTCTGGCCACACGAAGTTCCTCGGGGACAGCGTTTCGGGTGCCATTCCTGATTCATCGCCGGATCAACCGGCGGAAGTGGCTGGGTAACGTCTCGGGCGAGCGTCGTCAGACGACCGATTCGTCCGAAGATTCTGGGCGTGAACGCACCGTTCACGCCCATTCATCCAACCCACTTGCCCACCCATGCCGACTCCCTTCAGTGAAGAACGTGCGGAACAGATTTCGCGGCATCTCAAGCTGCTGACGTTTCTGTTCGTGATTGTTCCGATTGTGTTGCTGGTCGTTTTCATCGAATTTCGATTTCGATCGATCGAAGAAAGCTTGCCCAACCGCGCCCCCAGCGTTCGCGACGAAGCTCGGCAGGAACTGGACAAGATGCCGTGGCATCCTGTCACGGGACAACGTTTGTACGTCCCCGCGTATTCGCACGTTTATCATCAAAAGGGCGAACCGTATTTGCTGACGGTCACGCTGAACGTCCGCAATACGGACATGGACAACGAGATCGTCGTCACATCAGTTCGGTACTTCGACACGAGTGGAAAAGAGCTGCGTTCGTTACTTCAGAAACCGTTGCAACTCGCCCCTCTCGCCGCCACTGAGTTCGTGATTCAAAGGGACGACAAATTCGGCGGCAGTGGAGCCAGCTTCATCGTCGAATGGCAGGCTGGTACCGAAGTCAATCAACCGATTGTCGAAACGGTGATGGTCGACACGAGCAACACGCAAGGCATCTCGTTCACCGCCTCAGCCGTCCCGATTCGCGAAACGTTGCCGGCCTCGGAATCGTCTTCTGATCCTGAAGGCGAAGAACCTTCGGCCAATTAAGAAGCATCGAGACTAACCCACCCAAGATTCCCTCATGAAGTTCGCGATGCTTCGCTACCTATTCGTTTGCCTTTTGACGATCACATATGTTCCCTCCAGGGTGATGGCTCAGGTCGGCCAGCCTCCGGCAAGTTGCGAGCCGGTGAAGCTGATCCTGGACACGGACATGTCGGGGGATTGCGACGACGCGGGTGCTCTCGCTCTTTTGCATGCGTTGGCCGATCGAGGCGAATGCGAAATCCTGGCGGTGGTTACGAATCGCCGCGACCTCACCGATGCATCTGCCGCTGCCGTCGATGCGATCAACACCTACTACGGTCGTGGCGACATCCCGATTGGAACGGACAAGACCGGGCCGACTGCATTGCAGCGTGCCAGTCCCTACACGATCGCGCTGCGAGACGAATTTGACAACGATGCACCGGCGGATTCAGAAGCCCTCGATGCGATCGAGGTACTCCGAAACGCGCTGAAGAAGGAAGCTGACCAAAGCGTCACGATTTGCAGCGTGGGTGCCTTTTCGAATCTTGCGGAGCTGATCCGAACCGAACCTGAATTGGTGCGCACGAAGGTTCAACGCTTGGTTGTGATGGGCGGCCACTTCCCGAAATCCAACCGCCCCGAAACCAACATTGCGACTCACATCGAAGCCGCTCGAAGCGTGGCCGATCATTGGCCCGGCGAGATCGTTTGGCATGGCTTCGAAGTCGGCAAGCAATTGGTGACCGGCGCAGGACTCAAAGCGACTTCCAACGACAATCCAGTCCGTCGTGCGTATGAGTTGCGTCCGATGCCGGGCAACAAGATGTCGATTGACAATGGAAAACCAAGCTACGACCAAGCGGCGGCGTTGTTTGCGGTTCGTGGTGCACAACCGAAAATCTGGCAGGTCCAGAATGACGGCCGAGTCGACGTTGACGAAGCGGGAATCACATCTTGGTCACAGGATCCGCCTCGCACAAAGTCCGCGAAACACGCCTACGTCAAAATCGCGAGCCCACCCAAACAACTGGCTCGAGAGATCGAGGACCTGATGGTCGCCCCACCGCGAAAATCGGCGGGCGACGCCGTCTCCGTCGAATAACGCGAGATTTGGGAACAGGAACTCGAGCGGTGTCGGGACGGTCGCTCGATCCTGACCTGGGCTGGCTCGTGAAGTTTCGATGAACTTCTGTTCTGAGTTTGATACCTCAGATCGGAGCAGCTTCATAAACACCCGCAAAAAGCAGGCTTGTCCGCTCTCGCCAGCGATTCGCGTCATTTCCGACACCATTGCGAGTGACGGTTGATTGATTTCAATGAGGTTCTCATAACCTATCCAGCCAATGGCAATCGTCTTGCTCCGAGACTGTTTCCAAACCGAACGGGCTCTCATCCACCGAGCTTTCGCTCTCCAACCACGGTCTTCCCATGAATCCAGCCAGCGAAAGCGTTGCGGACGCCGTCTTAGAAGAGGCGGTGTCAGAAGAGATGGCCTCTGCAAGTAGCCGAAAACCGGTTCTGCAATGGATCGCGGTCGCCGTGTTGGTCTACTTCCTCATCTGCGCGGTGGGACTGATCGGATCTGGTTTCAAGACCGCGACGGGTGACGAAGCCAAGGAAATGTTCTCGTTCGCGACCAATCCATTCGCGGGTTTGGTCGTCGGAACCGTCGCCACCGCCTTGATTCAATCCTCTTCGACCGTAACGTCCATCATCGTCGGACTGGTTGCCGGCGGTTTGCCGGTGTCCGTAGCAGTCCCAATGGTCATGGGCGCCAACATTGGCACCTCGATCACCAACACGATCGTGTCACTCGGTCACGTCCGCGAGAAGAAAGAATTTGCCCGCGCGTTTGCCGCTGCGACGGTGCATGACTTCTTCAACCTGTTGTCGGTGGTGATCTTTCTGCCGCTGGAAATGATGTTCGGGATACTCGAGCGGATGGGCAGCGCCCTCGCGAGTCTCTTCGTTGTCGAAAACGCTTCGATGAAAGGATTGAACTTTGTCAAAGCTTCCACGGCTCCGATCGTGGACGGTGCCAAGCATTCGGTGGAAAGCCTGTCGGCTGGATTGGGTGGATTGATCCTGATCGTGGTCGGCATCGTGATCATTTTCTTCACCATTCACTACGTGGGCAAATTGCTGAAACATCTGATGGTAGGGCGAGCCAAAGACATCATGCACGCAGCGATCGGCAAGGGTCCTCTCTCCGGAATCGCATCGGGCACGTTTGTGACAATTTTGGTTCAGTCATCGTCAACGACCACCTCGCTGATGGTGCCGTTGGCTGGATCGGGGGCGTTTGGCTTGAAACAGATCTATCCTTTCACTTTGGGTGCCAACATTGGAACATGCATCACCGCGTTGCTCGCCGCGACGGCGGTCGATGGCAACCAAGCCGCGGCCTTGCAAATCGCCTTCATTCACCTGACCTACAACGTGCTCGGGGTCCTGGTGATCTACGGAATTCCGTTCCTTCGATACACACCAGTGCGTGCTGCTGAATGGTTGGGTGCGACCGCGTCCGAGAACAAACTGATCGCGTTGGCTTACATCGTCGGCGTGTTCTTTCTCATCCCCGGGCTGTGCCTGGGCATCTCCAGCATTCTTTAGAAGGCATCTCTGTGAGTGAATTCAAACACTATTCGACGCAAACGGTCCGCAACCTGATCGAGGACACTGAATCGACGTTGAGTCAGTTGAAAGCGGAGATGCAGCGCCGCGAAGAGGCCGAGCAAGAGATCCAAATTGAGGGTCTGGAAAACCACATGAAGAGTGCCGAGTTCTCGTTGCGATCGATTCGCGAATTCTTGGCGTTCCTAGTCGAAGAATACCGCAAGGAAAAATAGCACCGTGTCAGACAACAACCTTCCCACTGACTACGACCGAATCCGCGACGACATCCTGGATTCCATCGACGAAGAAATCGAAGCCGAGATCGGCGATGCGTTGATGGAACGTTCCGCGAAACGCACCACTGATGACGGCGGCAAGATTGGCCGCAAAGAGTACTTTGCCAGTTTGCTGAAACTGCAGCTGGAACTGGTGAAGCTTCAAGAATGGGTGGTCGCGAATCGTGTCAAAGTCGCGGTGTTGTTTGAAGGTCGCGATGCCGCGGGCAAGGGCGGTGCGATCAAACGCATTACCCAGCGACTGAATCCACGTGTTTGCCGCGTTGTCGCATTGCCGGCACCCAACGAACGCGAAAAGACGCAGTGGTATTTCCAACGCTACACACCGCACCTTCCTGCCGGCGGAGAGATCGTGCTGTTTGACCGCAGTTGGTACAACCGCGCCGGGGTCGAGCGTGTGATGGGATTTTGCACCGATCAGGAATACGAACAATTCTTTCGAACCGTCCCCGACTTTGAACGGATGATCGTTGACTCGGGAACAATCCTGCTGAAGTATTGGTTCTCCATCACGGATGACGAACAAGAGTTTCGGTTTCAATGCCGTATCAACGACCCGTTGAAGCAATGGAAACTCAGTCCCATGGATTTGGAATCTCGTCGACGATGGGAGCAATACACCAAAGCCAAGGAAATCATGCTGGAACGTTCACACATTCCCGAGGCACCTTGGTGGGTTGTCGAAGGCAACGACAAGAAAAGAGCACGACTGAATTGCATCCATCACTTGCTCTCGCAAATCCCTTACGGCGAAGTCCCGCAGGATACGGTGGAGTTGCCGGATCGCCTGCACAGCGATGAGTACAAACGCAATGAGCTCCCTCAAGAAGTCTTCGTCCCAATGGTCTACTGAATCGGGACCGCCTCGGATGTTGAACCGTTTGTGTATCGGTTTTGATGCAGTCGATTCACAAAAAAAGCTCGGATCGAATTCCGAAGAAATCGACCCGAGCAATGCGAGCTTATTGGCTGTGTCGTCTGCTTGCTTGGGCAGTCTGCTTGGTTAGCAGACCTTGCCGTTCGTGAATCCTGCGACGACTAGCGTTCGGGCCGATCAGCACGTTCGGGGCGGTCACCGCCTTCTGGGCGATCTGGACGCGAGGGGCGATCAGCACCTTCCGAATGATCGCCGTGATGATGCTCGTGTCCTTCGGCCGAGTGAGGTCCCTGGCCAGGACCACGACGCATCGCTTGCAGCTGCTCTTCGCTCAAGATCTCTTTGAGCTCCGCATCCACCTTGGCCTGCAGCTTTGCAATCGCTTCGCGTTGTTCGTCGCTCAGACTCATGTGCTCTTGCACGAACGCTGGCAATACCTGGCCCACTTGTGGAGGCCCGCCGGGACCACGACGACCTTGCATGTCGCCATCGCGTGGTGGTCCACCGAAACCTGGTCCAGGGCCGCGTCCGCGGTCACCTTCGCCATGAGGTCCACGGCCTTCTTCGCCTCGAGGACCACGGTCGCCATCAGCACGGGGACCACGGTCACCATCACCATCTCGCGGGCCGCGTCGAGCACCATCTTCGGGCCCGCGACCTTCACCGCGAGGACCTCGATCACCTTCACCGCGTGGGCCACGATCGCCGTCGCCACGTGGACCGCGGTCACCGTTGCCGCGAGGACCGCGTGCGCCATCGCCAAGTTCGCGGCTTCCGACCATCGCTTCGAGCTCTTCACGAGTCACGACGCCGTCTTTGTCTTTGTCCGCTCGGGTGATCAACGATTTGAGCCGGGAATCGCCCACTTCTTCTTCGGTCAGCTTGCCGTCTTCGTCCTTGTCCAAACGCATCAAACGCTCGACGGGCGAACGTTGGCCACGATCGGCTCCAGGCCGGCCGCCCCGTCCTTCGCGGTCTCCGCGTTCAGGCGGCTGAGCCACCGCGGAACACATGCCAGCAACAGTCAGTACAACGAACGAAAATTGAGTCAGTGCCTTCATCGCGGAGGCCTCCAGTGGTGTGGGAATGATTGCAAGCCCGCGATCAAACCCTTGATCACATGCTGCTAATGAGTCAGTTGCGACTCATCCCAACAACCGCCAAACATATTTCCTTTTTTGCGACGAGAAACTTTTTCGGGTCTTCGCTCACCACCGCCGCGGGACGAGGAATCACATTCAGGGGCAACGTACTTCCCCAAAAGCCGACCTCATCCGCGGTGCGTCTCAACACAAAATCAGTATTCGCCCTGAATGACCTCGCGACCGGCTCGCGTTCCGAGTGCGTGCCATATCGAAAGATCCACCGACTCCGTGACCGAAGCCACACTCCCATCGACCCTCGCGACTTGCACCAATCCAACGTGGTGACTGCGGGACGTGATCATGGCGTAGGTCGGGTTACCGCTTTGACCGTCTTTTCCTTCTTGCCATGAACTAAAATCCATCTGTTCGTACAGTTGCCCACCCGTCTCGAATTCCACGTCACTGTTGGGCGGTAACGTCACGGTGAATCCCGTGTGGTGGCAGCGACCATCCGGCCATTCGGTGTGGCCCGTGTTCTTGAACTGAGCACCGCTGGCGACGATCAACTCGGCCTGATTTTGATTGGCTGGGATCGCCGTGTCTGACGGGCCACCGTTGCGTTGGTAGGGCGTCCAAGCTTTCACTTCGCCGGTCAGCAACGTGTGACTGCTTCCGTCCAAGCAATCCCGAAAACTGTAGAACTGGTTGGGAGCGAACATTCCATCGCCAGCTTTTTGGGTCGCGGGGTCGAACACAAACCAACGACCAAAGTTGAAACCGTAAGTGGTTGGATACAGCGTGGGCCGTCCGTCGCTGAACGTTCGCTCTTGGTCCGTTCCCGGATCACTCGGGCAGGCGTAGGTCGGAATCTTCAGACCGTCGATCGCAACTTGGTTGTCCCAAGCCAACGACAGATCAATGTTCTCGTACACATTGCCTTGTTCTAGAAAAGGCAAGATCCGGCCGTGAACTCCCCAAGACCCGTTGTTGCCGGTGGAGGTCACGCTCAAATCAACGAGTGCAGAGGGTGGGAACTTTTTGTAGGCACTTTGGTAGTTGTGGACGGACAACGCGATCTGCTTCAGATTGTTGCTGCACTGCATCCGACGAGCCGCTTCTCGAGCGGATTGCACGGCGGGCAGCAGCAGCCCAACCAAGACACCGATGATGGCGATGACCACCAACAGTTCGACCAAAGTGAAAGCGGAGCGGGCGGCAGAACAATTTTTCATCAAGCGATTCCTTCGTGAGGAGGACCTCGTTCCAGAGGCCCCCAATTGGGCAATGCAAGCAAGTCATCTGGTTGCGACGCGAATAAACCATTGCACTCGCTGTGCCACCCACGCAATTTGTGTGAAAACATCACCATGATGATCCGAATGCTTCAATTCGGCCAATGGCGCGGCGGGTCTTTCGCCATCGGCGGCGAAATTTCCGGCGCGGACATCCAGATAGAATGAGCCCCGTGACATCTCCTCCTCTCCGTTCGCTGCGACTTCGCCTGCTCACGCCCATCATCGCCACCGCGTTGTTGGCCGCGGTGCTGGTCGCGATCGCCTCCTATTGGCTGGGCAGCCAGCGGGCGATAAAGGACCTCGAGCAACGGTTCTCAGCGATCGAATCCACGCTGTCGGATTCCAACTTCCCGCTCAATTCGATGGTCCTGGAATCGCTGGCGGATCTGACCCGGACTCAACTGATCGGGCTGAACGCGAGCGGCCAGGTCACGTCCTCCACCCTGAGCCTGGACGAAACCGCCCGAGCATCGTTCCGCGAATATCTGGCGGACCAGCGTCCTCTACCGGAGTCAATCGTTCCCAACGACGACCAAGCTCGCTTTCGAGTTTTCGTTTTCCAAACCATTGGCAGTCAACTCCGCCAAGACCAAGTCGCCGCCGTCGTGGTTTTGTTCGAGGACGAGCAATTCAACGCCAGCCGCCGCCAAGCCGCAATCCTTCCCCTGGCAACGGGATTGTCGACGATCGTCGCCCTCAGTTCGTTGACGTTTTGGCTGACGTCTCGATTGATTCGTCGAATCAGCAAGCTGCAACGACGCGTGGAAGCCGTCGCCAATGGCGACTTCGATTCGGCGGTTTCCGATGAAATGCCCGAGGCAGAAGTGCCCGACGAAATTGGACGCCTTGGCGGTGCAGTGGATTCCATGGCACTCCAACTCAAACAACTTTGGAATCAAATCAACCGCCAGCAAAGCGAAAAGCTCTTGCACCAAATCGCCGGCGGCATGGCTCACCAATTGAGAAACAGTTTGACGGGCGCTCGGATGGCTGTCGAACTGCATGCGCAAGAATGCCAAGCGACCGACGACGAAGGCATCCGGGTTGCAATCCATCAAATTGAACTGTCCGAAGATTATGTCCGCCGGCTGTTGCTGGTCGCCTCCGGTCGCCAAGATGAGGATCGACCAACCGATGTGCAAACCTGTTTCGACGACGTTCGCACCAGCCTTTCTCCCATCGCGAAACATTTGCGAGTGAACATGCGTTGGGATTTGGACGATGACCTTCGTCAACGCCGAATCAAAGATGGCCCGACGTGGGTCGCCGCCGTGACCAACTTGATCCACAACGCCATTCAGGCGGGTGACGAAGTCGACGTTTCGCTGAAACAACTGGACGAGAATTTTCTTCGAGTCACCGTGACCGACAATGGCGACGGAGTTCCGGATGAGGTTGCTGGGAATCTCTTCGAACCATTTGTGACCTCCAAGCCCGAGGGCATGGGATTGGGGCTCCCCGTCGTTCAACGTTCTGCCGAATACTTGGGCGGGTCGGTGCGATGGCGACGTGAGAACGAACGAACCATTTTCGAGTTGGACACGCAATTGCTTGGCTCGCGAGATCAACAGGACGAACCATAGTTTTTGAAATGACCACAGCACACACCATCCTCGTTGTCGACGACGAACCATCCATTTGCTGGGCACTGGAAAAGATGCTCACCAGCGAAGGGCACGAGGTCATCACGGGATCCAGCGCAGAAGAAGGGTTGCGACTAGCGGGGCAGAACGATGTTTCCATGGTGATTCTGGACGTGCGTCTCCCCAAAGAAGATGGCATCACGGCGTTGCCCAAGTTTTTGGAAGCAACTGACAACGCTCCGGTCATCATCATCACCGCCTTTGGTGACTTGGAAACCGCTGTCGCAGCAGTCAAAAACGGAGCAACCGACTACCTGACCAAACCATTCAAACTCGAAGACGCTCTGCGCACCTGCCGAACGGCACTCCAAAAATCTTCGCGTCGAACGGCTCCCACCGCGACTCAGCCAATGAACGTCGATCCGTCGGTCTTGGTCGGCACGTCACCGGCGATGCAACAAGTCTTCCGGCAAATCGCCTTGGTCGCCGACAGCGATCTGTCAGTGCTGATCACCGGTGAAACGGGCACCGGCAAAGAACTGGTCGCCGCCGCGATTCATCGACACAGTCGCCGCGCCGATGGACCTTACATTCCCATCGCCCCAGTCGCACTGAATCCGGATTTGATCGAAAGCGAACTGTTTGGCCACGTCAAAGGAGCTTTCACGGGGGCCAGTGACGACCGCGCCGGATTGTTCGAACGCGCCGAAGGCGGAACCGTGTTGCTCGACGAAATTGGCGACCTGCCGCTGGGCACGCAAGTCAAACTGCTGCGGGTGCTGGAACAAGGCGAGTACTGCCGTGTTGGCGACGTCAAACCACGGACCGCCAACGTTCGCATTCTCGCCGCGACAAACAGCGACCTGCACGAAGACGTTGCCACCAACGCTTTTCGCGAGGATTTGTTCCATCGCCTGACCGGAGTGCAAATCCATCTTCCGCCGCTACGAGATCGCTTGGAAGACATCGGTCCGCTTTGCCGTCACTTCCTTAGCGCGATGAAGTACGCCGACATCGATTCCGCAGTGGATGACAAACTGCTCGAGCAACTGCATGCGCGACCTTGGCACGGCAACATTCGTGAACTGAAGAACGCGGTGGGGCACGCTGCCGTGGTTGCCCGAGGTCGCAAACTCACGATCGATGATTTCCCCGAACCCAAACCCGGACGCGACACACAAACGACCTCACCGGTTCTCGCGATGGAAAAATCCATTCGAGTCTGGTCAGAGAACGCGATCGAAGCCAACCCCGAATCGGTGACGCTGCACAGTGATTTCCTGGCTGCCACGGAACCGACACTCCTGCGAACCGTGATCAAACATACCGGAGGCAACCGAGCGAAGGCGTCCGAAATGCTGGGCATCCACCGCGGCACCCTTCGCGATCGCATGAAGGCCTACGGCATCGACGACCAGTGAATGAAAACGACGCGAAGCAACGACAAAGCGACGTGTCTCGTCACCCTTGACCACCACGTCCGGCTTGCAGCAACCCCAGTGGCTCGGCCCGACCGATTCGCACGACGGGCCATAAACCGGCTAGCAAACACAACCCGATCGTCATCGCGAATCCGATCGACAGGTGGGACCAGGGAACGATGAAGTTCGGCGGTCCGGCAAACCAACCGACGTACTGAGCCATCCCGACGCCGCACCAGCCCGCGATCAATCCAAAGATCAGACTCAGCACGCAGGCACCAACCGCGATCAAGATCGTTTCGGCAACGACCAACCGCACAAGCTGCCCGCGAGTCACACCGATCGAACGCATGATGCCAAACTCCCACGTCCGTGATCGCACCGACGCGATGACCGTGTTGGCAATCGCCAACGACATGATTGCCAGCGTGATCAATGGCAGATAGCTCATTCCCCAAATCATGTCGTCGGCCCGAATCTTGATTGCTTTGCGAACATTTTCCGAGGCGGTCATTCGAGCAAACGGACGGTAGGCTTTCACGCTTCCCAAACCGCTTGCCACAAAGGTCTCACCTGACTTTTGTTCGGCGATCGATTGCAAATCAGCTTCCATCGACGACAAGTCCGCATCGTCTTCGAAGTCCATCCAAACGAATTCCGTCCGGTGAAGATGAAAGTCTCGCTGCACGTCTTCGCGACCTGCGAACACCACCGTGGCAGTCCGGACAAAGTGTCGCCTCACGCCCGAGAACTTCGTCACCCAGTGCCAACCGGGCAGCGACACAACACCAGCGATTCGATACGTCACTCGCTCACTTTCGGCGGTCGGCGGAGTGAAGCTCAACTCGTCACCGACGCTCAATCCCGTGCTCATTTGAAAGTCTTCGGAGATCAAACACGAGCCACCGGATTGCAAGGCTTCAATGGCAGAAACTCGATCACCCTCCACAAACCCAAAGGTTAAAAACGGATTCTCATCGGCGAACGCCATCGCCGGATCGATCCCAAACAAGACCGCATTGTCGCGCTGCACACGGGAAGGTTGCTCGGCATCGCCCCAATCGAAACGAGCCTGCTCAACCGCCAGCGGCATCACGCGATCCGCCCGAACGCCCGACACATCTCGAACATCGTCGATCCCTTCGTCATCCAATCCAACCGGATGGAACGCGACCAAAGCATCGGGCAACCATGTCCCCGGGGTGAACGGCTTCAACATGGAATATCCCCAGGTTTGAGTCGAGGCATACAGACCCAAGCCAATTGACAACGCCAACGTCGCCCCGACAGTCCGCCACAAATTGGTCGACAACTGCGTCTTCATCATTCGAGTGTCCAACCCCAACGCGCGAGTCACCCAGGGGCCGATCACTGTTTCACAAAACACGACGATGGCGGGTGCCAGACAAATCATGCCCACCAACAAAGTCGGGTAAGTCAGGAATCCATACGCCCAGGCTCGCCATGCGTCTGGCATGGGGATCGCAAACACGAGCAGGGGAGTCAGAGCAGAGAGCAGGGCACCGATGACGCCGAAAACCACCCAGGAATGCATTCCGGGTGTGGAGATTTTGGACGTCATCGCTTCCAGTGGCTCGATCCGAGTCGCTCGCCAAGCCGGAACAATCGCGGCCCCGAGTGCACCGACCAACACCGTCACACCAGACAACACGATGCATCCCCAACCCAACACCGCGCTCGTGCCAAACCAACCTGGCACCAACCAACTGCCCACGGCCAACATCGCGTAACCCGCCAACAATCCGCCTCCCCAACCAATCAGGGCGAGCAACAGGCTTTCCATTGCAACGATGGTTGCGATCTGACCTCGCGTCAGCGCGACCGCTCGCAACATCGCGAATTCTCGTGTGCGTTCACTGACGCCCATGCTGAGGGTTGAGAAGATGATGAAGATCGCCGCCAGCGTCGCCATGCCCGTCGCCGCCCACGCCTGAGCTTGCTGGCCCGACACGGTTCGAGTTTGCTCCATCCCCGCCCGCACAGTGTCAAAGTCAACCAACAACATCGCGGGCCGACCACGGGTCAGTCGTTCTTCCCAAACTTCGCGAAACTGCTGCACCGTGACCGTGTCACGAATCGCAATCTGCAATACCTGAGGTTTGGAGGCATATCCATTGATCCACTCCGCCAGTTCAGGGCGAACATAAATCGCATTGGCGGCGATGCCCTGTGAAAAATTCTTGGGCATTCCCAACACGGTTTGATTCGTTTCACTCGGCGATTCATCTACCTTCGGTTGGGGACGCTGCGGTCTGTCTGGTCGTTTGCCGGATGGCGGTCCCCCGCGGCCTCGCGGTGTCAACGAAGGTGCCTGCGGGGCTTGTTCGACAATGCCGACGACCTTCAGTTGCACTTCATTGGCCACCGAGATCAGCTTCAAATCATCGCCCACCGACAACTTCTTTTCTTTCGCGACCAACTCACCAATCACGATCTCCTTTGCCTCGCCGTCTTCGCTCAACCAACGACCGTCCAGCAATTCATAGGGCGGCTCGATCGCGGGCGTGCTGACCAAAGTCGGATCCAGCGGCGGTGCACCGTTCACCGGCGGACGTGCTCCCACGACGAAATCCAGCGATGACTTCTCATCCTCTGAAACAGTCCGGATCGGATTGACAGTGACGCGAGACTGGCTGACAGGATTGACCTCCAACACGCCCGCGTCGCTCTTCAGCTCATCCACCAAGGAAGCCTGAATGGGTGGTGTCTCCGTACCGGGGGGACCGGGCTTGGGCATGATCAGCAGATCGTAGCGTCCCAAGTACTTCTCACTGTCCTCATCAAACTGAGACACCAGTGCGTCGTAGCCGCTGACAACCCAAACGACAGCACAAGTCGACGCGATGATCCCCAAGGTGGTGATGACCGAACGTCCAGGATTCAAACGCATTTGGGCGCCGACGAACTGGATCAAAAAGCGAAATGGGTTCATGAAGGTTGCAGAGTCAGAGTGGGAGATCGAGGTCGAGGGTCCGGCAGTTGCAACCCGCAATTGCAATCACTGGACCAATGCCGCTTCCATCGCGAAACACAAACACTCGAGACGTCTTGCCGCTGAATGTCGGTGAAATTTTCGCCGACAGCGATGATTCCGCCGTCGCCATCTTGAGCTCAAACGGAACGTCCATTCGCTTGGTTGATCTGCACCACTGAATCAAGCGATTGTGCCACTTCCGCGTGCGTTGAGCTTTGAAAAACACAACTCAAAGGGTCATCCTTCCGTGCCTTCGATCAACATGACGCCGCCGCTTCAAATTGACCAAGTTTGCAAGAGCTATCACCAAGGCGATTCGACCATTCACGCGTTGGATGGAGTCAACTTGACCGTCCGTCCAGGCGAATTTGTGGCGATCATGGGTGCATCCGGATCGGGGAAAAGCACGCTGCTGCATGCGATGGCGGGCCTGATCCAAGTCGACTCGGGACAAGTGTTCGTGTCCGGGCAAGATCTCTCGCAGTTGGGCGACGTCGCGCTCACCAAGTTCCGACAAAAGAACTTGGGGATCGTCTTCCAAGCCTACAACTTGATCCCAGCTTTGACCGCGGAAGAGAACGTTCGCCTCCCCGCAACCGACGCTGGTAACTTGGACGATCGCGTCGAACGCCTGCTCGATCGGCTGGGGATGAACGAGCGACGTTCGCATCGCCCCATGGCTCTTTCCGGCGGCGAGCAACAACGCATCGCGATTGCGAGAGCCCTGATTTGCGACCCAGCCATCCTGCTAGCCGATGAACCCACCGGCAGCTTGGATTCGGTCACCGGGACTCAGATTTGCCAGCTTCTTCGTGGCCTCGTCGATGAAGATCAACGCAGCGTCGTGGTCGTGACCCACGAACCCCACGTTGCGATGTGGGCCGACCGCGTGGTGGTCATGAAGGACGGAACCAACCTGGCCGAGTTTGAAACGTTGGGCACACGAGACCCGCAGATCATCGCGAATCGCTATCAAGAATCACTCGGTGCGGAGGCGGTGCATTGAAAGTCATTCGGCTCGCCTTGGCGTTTCTTCGCGAACGCACCACTCGCACAGCCCTGACCACGGTCGCCATCGCCGCGGCCGTTTGCATGGTGATCTGGGTTTCCAGCAGCTACGAAGCGCTGCACAAAACGTATGACGAGTTCAGCAACCTGGCCCTGGGCCGCTACGAACTGGCCATCGCTCCCATCAGCGGAGACGAACACGATTTCGTGACGCCTGACGCCTTGCAACCGCTACGCGAAGACCCCGCCGTCGCAGCAGTCGATCCGATGTGGGCCAAACACATCGCCATTGAAAATTCAAACCTGCCGCCCGCGGTTCAATCGACCTCCCCGGGTCCCGGAGACGGGCCACGCGGATTGCTGCCCAGCCTGATGTTCATGGCCACGGATGCGCCAGAAGCTCCCTTCGATCTGTCGGAAGGAAATTGGATCGTTTCTGACGCCACCTCACCACAAGTCGTCTTGCGAGCAGACGTGGCGGAACGTCGTCAGTTGCATCTCGGCGACTGGCTGACGGTCGAACGACCACGTCCCGGAGCCGACGGGCAAGACACGTTGGCGCTCAAGATCGTCGGCCTGCTCGATGCACCTCCCACTCCCAAGTTAGGCGTGGGATCGATCCCCATGCTGACGCCAAGCTTTGGGGAAGCGTTCATCAACGTCGAATTGGCGGAAGACATTCTCGGCGAGCCGTTTCAAATCAGCTTGCTCGGTGTCTCCGTCCAAGACCAAGCCGACATCACGAAGTTTCGATTTGGATGGGCGACGCGATTGAACCGCTATGAAACGCCCCTTCAGTTTCAAGAAGCCTACGAAATCGAAGAAGCACTCGACCAAGCGTCCGAGGCCGAGAACGTCAAACTGCAATCCTACGCCGCCACCGGCGTGGCCATGTTGGTTGCGATGCTGGTGACGTTTTGCTCGCTCAGCATGGGTGTGACCGAACGAACCCGACAATACGCCGTCCTGCGAGCGATCGCTTTCACCAAATGGCAAATCCTTTCCCTGATCGTGGTCGAAGGGTTGGTGCTCGGTGTGTTGGGATTGGTCGCTGGCATCGTTGTCGGGTGGGGACTACTGCAAATCGTGGAAGGTTTGTTTGGCGAATTGCTGCACCATGGCATCCTACTGGGCAGCCGAAACCTGGGCCTCGCGGTGCTCGCGTCCTTGGGCGGGGCCTTCCTCGCGTCGCTGCTGCCGGCCTATCGAAGCACTCGCGTCAAACCGCTCGATGCCGTCGCACCGCTTCATCAAACTCCGATCTCGCAACGTCCCGGTTGGCTGCGATTGCTGGTGGGAATCACGCTGATTGCAATCAATCCTCTGCTGACATTTGTCTTCCCGCCCAGCGAAAGCAGTGTGGGTCTGGCGATGGGAATTGGGTTCCTCTGTTCCAGCATTGGCTTCTTCGTGATCGCTCCCTCGATCGTTGCTTGGGTCGATCGTCACGTCGGCCCGACCTTTGCCCGATGGTTTCGGATCGATCCCAAGCTGCTGGCCAGCCAGATCACCAGCCACCTGTGGCGAACCGTCGGCGCCGCGATCGCGATGGCATTTGGGCTGGGGCTGTTTGTCGGGATCCAGGTTTGGGGATTCACCATGTTGGAATCCTTCATCCCAGGAAAATGGACGCCCGACGCCGTCGTGATGTTGAATCCCGGACTGGTTCCGGAGGAAGCACGAAAGCTTGCCAACCATCCCGATGTGGATCCCCAGCGTTGCCTGCCGATGGTGGTGGAACAGCCTCGGTTGGTCGAAGATCTCACCGGGAGCGCCGAACGTCCGTCCGTCATTCGCCAGGACAACGTGGTGATGATTGGACTGGATCCCGAACCAGCCCTGATTGGAGAGCATCCGCTGCTGCAACTGGAATGGGTCGCGGGCAACCCTCGCCACGCTGTGAAGCAAATGCAAGAAGGCGGTGCCTGCATTGTCCCCGATCATTTCATCAAAGAAACAGGACTCCAACTAGGCGATTCGATCTCCGTCTCTCCGCCGCGAAACGCTGACAATCAGGTCAGCTATGTGATCGCCGGCGTCGTCCAACTTCCTGGATGGCATTGGCAGACGAAGTTCACCGGCCTGCGAACTCGAACGCACCGCGCCGCCGCTCTGGTCATCGCGGATTACGATTCCGTCGCATCGGACTTTGACTTGCCGACTGCTTCCCACGTGTGGTTCTCGTACGCGAGCGACGATGCCGACGTCGATAGCATCCAAGCCTTCGCCAGCAATCTGGTCGAACAATCCCTCGCCGATGAACCGGCCGATTCGGAAACGCCATCAAGCGATGCCACCGAGGACGAACTTGCCAAAGTCGTTCCCGTGCAGGGAATTCGCCATCGCCTGGACGTCACCGCGCGTCGATGGATTTGGGTCATCAGCTACATCCCATTGGTTTCGCTGCTGATTTCCTGCCTGGGCGTGCTGAACGTGATGCTGGCGTCCGTTCGATCTCGGCGTTGGGAATTTGGCGTGTTGCGATCAATCGGCTTCACCAGCTCGGACCTCACCCGCGCGATCTTGGTCGAAGGGTTGCTGATCGCATTTGTGGCCGGCGTGCTCAGCCTTGGCTTTGGCATCTTGAGCGGATGGTGCGGCAGCGGGATGGCTCAATACATGAGCTTCTTTGGCGGACTGCACCCACCGCTCGTGATCCCGTGGCTGCCGATCATGGGTGGCTTTCTGTTGGTGCTGCTACTCGGCGTTGGCATTGCCGCTTGGCCCGCCATCTCGATCGGCAGATCGCGACCGATGGACCTGCTTCAATCCGGAAACGAATTCAGTTGAGTAGCTTGCCTCGCTAGTTTCCAAGCAATTCGATCAAACCATCGGCAATCGCGTAACGCCAATGAAAGTAGCCGTGGCCGCCAACGAATTCGCTGTAGTGAACGTCATAACCCTTCGCTCGCAAACAGTCTCGAAAATGTCGGTTGCCGGACAAGATCTCGCTGGCCGTTTCGAAAGTCCCCGCCTGCAATGCAAACCGAACAGGCTTTCGATCCGCACGAACAAATTCACGAATCAGCCAATTGGGTTCGCCTGATTCGACCGAACCAAACTCACCTCCCGGCGACCACCAGTACGATCCCGATTGGCTCAGCACATTGCCGAACACCTCGGAAGCCTTCAGCCCTGCGTATGACGAGGCCAATCCACCATAGCTGGCACCAACCAACACGGTGTTCTCTCGAGTTGCGTCCATCGAATGCTCATGAACGAACGGCATCAGCTCTTCGGTCAAGAAACGAACGAAGTCGTCGTTGCAAGGAAGTTCCACGGCCCGAGACTTCGGACTTGGGTTGCTGATCAAAACGGCGGCAGTGGACGGAATCCGTTTCGCGGCGATCAAATTATCCAATATCGTCGGCAGGTTCACCTCGTCGATGTACTGATCTCCATCAAAGACGACCAACAACGCGTTGCCGGAAGCAGCGGGATCGTATCCGGCAGGACGATACAAATGAACATCGCGTGTGTTCGCCAGAATTTTGCTTTTGAGTTCCAGCGTCGTCATCGAGCCAGCGAGTGACTCTGAAGACGAATCGAGCCAAGGAACAACCGGCGCATCCGGCAACTCAACCACGGAACTGCCATCGAACTGATCGACCGGCTTGGCCGGTTCGAACAACGGATTGAATGGGTCTCGCTGAGCCGTCGCAAGAATCGCACGCCGACGGTCTCGATAACTTCCATCGAACACAGGCACGTCCGGCGCCAAGCGATAGTTGATGCGAGCTTTTCGAGACACCGGATAACTGCGATACCAAATATCGCTGTCACCAAGACGTTGCATCTCATCGTGATCGCCCGATGGGGCACCAAAGATGCGAACGTTGTGCTCGGCGCCCCGCCACAAAAACGTGACCAAAGCTTGATCTTCGCGAAGCGATTCATCGGCGTTGTTGTCTTCTACCAGCGGCGAACCATCACGAGCAACGGCCTGCCAGAACTCCGTTGTGTTGCCACCGTTGTGAAGCTTCCGCTGCAAAGCCGACAGGATAGGGCTCTCAATTCGATCGAAACTTTGGAACTGTTCCGCCGCGGGGATGACCGAATCAATCCGCAACTCATAATTCTGATTTTCGGGACCGGACACCATCAACGCAGCTCGCGATGGCTCGTCGACCACAAACAGGAAGGTCGCCATCGCACCGTCGCCATTGGTCAGACGTCGAATGCGTTCACCATGCTGATCGACCAACCAAAGCTGAATGCCTTTCCCTCGAATCGAACCACGGACGAAGTCACCGCGTTTCGCATCTAACCTAAGCAACGACGTGGTCTTCGCGGTGTCATCACCGTTCTCGCGTGAATCCAACACTCCGCGGTGAACAGCCCCAACATGCAACATCGGTGAATCATCAGCAGACAACGACCGCATCGACACAAGGGATGCCCATACCAGCAGGATCGCGGTTGTGGCAAAAGCCAAAGTCTTCCTTTGTTGAATCATGCTGGTCTCTTCGATGTTGCTCGCTGGAATCAATGGTGCCGATTGTGGATTCCCCACCACCACCGTCAAGCTCGATGGAATTTCGGTCGCGGGCGATGGCTATTTCGCCGGCGGTTCCTGCAAAGTCGTTCACTCGAATCAGACCGAAACCGACAACAAAATTCGCTGCACCCCGCAAATCGTTGGCTTCGACGCCGTCTGTGTTGCGATCGATCGATGTATGCATTGCCCCTGGCACGGCTCGTGCTTAATCAAAGCACCATCCTTCGCTCAACCACCATTGTGACCGACTCGATGCCACCAATCACGCCACCCATGTCTGTGCCCGAACGTTCTCAACCAACAACCGCAACGGTTCAGTCCATTTCCAAAACTTATCGGCAAGGCATTCGCCAGGTCGATGCGTTGCGTGATGTCAGCCTCGACGTCGAAGCAGGATCTTTTGTCGCGGTTATGGGAGCCAGTGGGTCAGGCAAAAGCACGTTGCTGCACTTGATGAGCGGATTGACTCGTCCGACATCGGGGTCCGTTCTGATTGAAGGTCAGAACATCGCTGATCTGTCGGACTATGAACTCACCTGCTTTCGACGCAGGCGCATCGGCTTGGTGTTTCAGGCGTTCAACTTGGTGCCGTCTCTATCAGCACGAGACAACATTCTGTTCCCGCTCTATGCCGCGGGAGAAAGCTTGACCGACGAATCCGAGCTAACCGAACTTGCTCAGCAATTGGGTATCGAAGATCGCTTGCACCATCGCCCCGACGCACTCAGTGGTGGTGAGCAGCAACGCGTTGCGATCGCACGTTCACTGATCACCAATCCGGCCATCGTCTTCGCTGACGAACCCACCGGGAGTCTGGATTCCGTAACGGGTGATTCGATCTGCAAACTGCTGCGAAATCTGTGCGATCAACAACAACGGACCATCGTGATGGTCACTCACGAACCCAGTGTGGCGGTTTGGGCGGACAGCGTCGTCGTTCTCAAGGACGGCCGAATCGTCAGCCAATTCCTCACGAAAGAGTGCACAGATGCTCAGTCGCTAGCAGCTCGGTACCAACAAATCGTCTCGACTGGTGCCCCTGAAATGGCCCATTCGCCCTGATTCAAATTGCCGCAGAACCGCTTGTTTCCCGTAAGAAAACAGCGTTTTGCCTTGAAATAGCTCAAATATCACCCGTACGCCTCGTTTTCCCCCTTGTAACCGTTCGGATCAACCAGCACCATATTGCGACTGACTCGCAATAACAGATTCGTCGACGCAGCCAGCAACGGGTTCACACCCTCCAGCCAGCCACGTTCGTTTCGCTTCTTGATCGATCTCACCACCGCGGTGAGGCCCGATCCGCTGAAGTAGATCCGTACCCAGTGTGCCTTCCGGCTGGAGTTTTTAATGCCCCGTTCGCCTCTCGATTCTTCGTCGACGCCCCCTGAACCGGTCTCAACCGAGACGAAGCAAGCTGGCTCTGCTCGCCCCGCCGCGCGTCACAAAGGTTTCACTTTGGTGGAGTTGTTGGTGGTCATCGCGATCATCGGCGTCCTGGTTGGCTTGCTCTTGCCAGCGGTCCAAGCCGCTCGCGAAGCCGCCCGCTCGATGCAGTGCAGCAACAACCTCAAACAACTTGGGCTTGGGCTTCACAACTACGCATCGACCTACAACGGTGCCTTCCCCAACAACGGCTACAGTTGGCCAGCCGGATACCCGAGTGACTACTCGCCGTTTGCCAAGATCTTGCCATTCCTTGAGCAAGCTCAACTGCAAGATCTGATTGATTTCGACATCTACATGGGTCATCCCGCGCTTGCGGATTTGCCCGAAGGCTTGCATGAAGCCGCTGGCACTCGAGTCCCAACCTATGAATGCCCAAGCGATGTCAACGCAGACGTGCACATGTTGACGATGCCATCGGGAGCCACCATTCCGATCGCTGGCACCAGCTACGCAATGAACCAAGGCAGTGGACTGGACGGTGTTTTTCACCCCAGCATCGGCGAACCCGACGGACTGTGTTGGACCAACGCGAAGGTCAAGTTCCGCGACATTCTCGACGGCACCAGCCACACCATCGTGTTTGCAGAAACACTGATCGGTGGCGGGCTGAACTCGGACACACCGACGCCCACGATGGATCCACAGTTCTTTCGTGCGGGAGTCTCTGAAGCGAGCACCGCGGTCGCCAACCTCGCAGACTCAGGTGACATCGCCGACGTTCAGTCGTACATCACCAGTTGGAACGGCGACCGCAATCATTATTGGTTGAGAGGCACCGTTCCCAACGGCCCAATCATCAACGGCCGCTTGTCACCCAATAGCAACATTCCCGACTTGGTTCGCGGCTCGTCCAAGATCACCGCCGCTCGCAGCAATCACACAGGATTGGTCAAAGTCGCTTTAGCCGATGGCAGTGTGCAAGCCGTGACCGACTCAATCGATTTGCAGATCTGGCACGCGAGCTGGACGCGAATGGGTCGCGAAGTGGAAACGATTTCACAGAATCGTTGATGCGATTCCTACAACTCGACTCAACTCAATCACACATCGCTGAGTCGCACAACGCTCACTGCAATTGTCGCTCAGCATTTTTTCAATTCACTGTTACGAAGCCAGCCATGAACCTCGGTTCAATAGCCAGCCACGTTCGCCTCGCACAAACATGTGCCCTCCTAGGAGAACCGGAATGACTCACCAAGACGAAGCTGGCTCAACGCCAATCAACTCTCAATCGACGGAACCGTTCGCAATTCCAAAACTGCATCGCGGATTCACATTGGTCGAACTGTTGGTCGTCATCGCGATCATCGGCGTGTTGGTTGGCTTATTGTTGCCCGCCGTTCAAGCCGCACGTGAGGCCGCCCGGTCGATGCAGTGCAGCAACAACCTCAAGCAAATCGGACTGGCCACACACAACTACGCATCGACTTACGCCGGTGCGTTCCCCAACAATGGGTTCAGTGGTCCGACCTATCCAAACGACTTCTCGCCCCACGCGAAAATTTTGCCGTTCTTGGAGCAATCTCAACTGCAAGATCTGATCGACTTCAGCATCCCGATGGGACACCCCGCACGCGAAGATCTTCCTGTCGAATTGCGTGAAGCTGCTCAGACACGAGTACCAGCGTTCGAATGCCCCAGCGATGTCAATGCTGTTCTACACGGATTGACGATGCCATCGGGTGATTCCATTCAGATCGCGGGAACCAGCTACAGCATGAACCAGGGCAGCGGCCAAGATGGTGTTTTCCACCCTGGCAACGGCACTCCATCAGACGGTATGTGCTGGGTCAACGCCAAGCTGAAATTCCGTGACATCCTCGACGGAACTTCCCACACCATCCTGTTCGCTGAAACGGGCATTGGGTCCGGACTCGACGTGGCCAATGTCTCGCCCAAGATGGATCTTCGATCCAATCGCGCGTCGGTCAGCTCCATCGCCACGACAGTTTTGGATGCGGCAGCTCAGAATCAGTACCCGCCTGTTGAAGCGGTCACGAACAGTTGGGATGGAAGCCGCAACCACTACTGGCTTCGCGGGTCGGTGCCTGATGGAGCCGTCATGAACGGCTACTTGCCACCGAACAGCCAAATTCCCGATCTCAGTTATCGTTCGGCGAAAATCACCGGACCACGTAGCTATCATACCGGGCTCGTGAAAATTCTGATGGCTGATGGCAGCGTTCAAAACGTGACCGATTCGGTCGAACAAGAAGTCTGGCACGCTAGCTGGACTCGAATGGGACGCGAGGTCGAGACCATTTCGTCCAACTAATTCCTCGCTGACCTTCCTTGATGAGCAACCCAACCGCCGAAACGACTGCGACGCCCACCATTCGAAAGACCGGATTCTCATCCGCTGCTTTGCGGATGGTGGTGTTATGGCACTGGACCAGCTCGGCAGTTTGCTTGATCGGGATGTTGGGGTTTGCGATCACCGGCATCACGCTGAACCACGCTTCCCAAATTGAAACCGAACCGCAACGCAATTCGGTCATTGATGATTTGCCGCCGGAGTTCGTGAGCTTGCTTGCGAATTCGACGGAAGAAGAATCAGCCGCCTTGCCGCCTGAACTGGCCGTGTGGCTGACTGAGCAAACCGGCAAATCAATTGGAAGCCGAGAAGCGGATTGGTCGGAAGACGAAGTTTACCTCTCGATGCCCGGGCCCGGCTCCGACGCTTGGTTGGCGATCGATCGCGAGACCGGTGAGTTCGAATTTGAATCGACCCAGCGAGGTTGGATCTCCTACTTCAACGATTTGCACAAAGGACGCAACACAGGAGCGGCATGGAAATGGTTCCTCGATCTTTTCGCGATTGCCACATTGGTATTTTGTTTCACTGGTCTGCTGTTGTTGGTTGAACACGCTCGACGTCGAAAAACGACTTGGCCACTGGTCGGACTCGGACTCTTCCTGCCGTTCCTATTGGCCCTGTTGCTCATTCACTAATCACTTTCCTTCCTCTTGATAACTCGACTTCCTTCCATGATGAATCGAATTGCGTTGATGCTTGGCATCGCTCTGCTCGGCGTCAGCCAGACGACCGCCGAAGACTGGAAAGCCACCGTTGAAATCCCACGGTTGAATGTCTCGGAATACCACCGTCCCTATGTGGCAATCTGGATCCAAGACGAAAACCGAAAGTGCGTTGCGAACTTGGCCGTTTGGTACCAACTGACCAAATCCGGCGAAGGCGAAGGAACCAAGTGGTTGCCCGACCTGCGTCAGTGGTGGCGGCGTTCTGGACGTTCGCTGGAAATGCCCGTGGATGGTGTGTCCAGCGCCACCCGCCCCGCCGGCAAACATGAACTGACGTTCGACGACCACAAGCAACGATTTTCAAAATTGCCGGCTGGCAAATACAGCCTGATGGTCGAGGCTTCGCGAGAAGTCGGCGGCCGCGAAATTGTGGAACTGCCATTTGTATGGCCATCCAAGACGACTCAAAAACTGAATGCCGCTGGCAAAGAAGAACTCGGCGAAGTCACCTTCGTCATTCCATCCACCAAGTGAACCTCCTTTCCCACAAGAGATCGATCATGAATCGCTTGCTCCTATCGTTTGTCTTTCTGTTGACCGCCATCCCCAGCACTTCGTACGCGCACAAGGTTTGGTTGCTGCCATCGCAAACTGTGTTCTCGGGTCCCGAACCCTGGTTGACTGTCGATGCAGCCGTTTCAAATGACTTGTTCTACTTCAATCACTTTCCACTGGGGTTGGACAACTTGGTCATCACGGTTCCTGATGGAACCCATGTCGATGCTGAAAACAAGGCCAAGGGAAAGTATCGCAGTGTCTTTGACCTTCCGCTGACTCAACGTGGTACCTATCGCGTTGCGGTCGTCAACGATGGTGCCTTTGCAAGCTGGGAAGAGAACGGCAAACGACGTCGTTGGCGTGGAAGCGCCGCTGCGATTGAATCGGAAATCCCTGCCGACGCGACTAACCTTCGCATTACCGAAAGCTTTGGCCGGATTGAAACGTTCGTCACCAACGGTGCACCTTCGCTCGACGCGCTGCAGCCAGTTGGCAAAGGAATTGAACTCATTCCTGTGACCCATCCCAACGACCTGTACGCAGGCGAAACCGCCACCTTCCGCTTCCTGGTCAATGGCCAACCTCAGAAGGATTTGGAAATCGTTGTGATTCAAGGTGGCACGCGTTATCGCAACTCGCAGGAAGAAATCAACGTCACCACGAACGAAGAAGGCGAGTTCCAAGTCACTTGGGATGAACCCGGCATGTACTGGATCGAAACCAGCCACCAAGACGACGAGACCAAGATCAAGAACGCAGTCGGCCGGCGAATGAGCTACGCGGGCACTTTCGAAGTTCTGCCTCAATGATCTCAAAGGTCAACGCCATTTGCCTCGCGGTGCTGATGATCGCCGCTTGGTTCCTGGCACAATGGACCGAGGGCGTTTGGTGGGTCGCACCACCGAGTGCCGCACGTTGGTGGATGGCGGCGGGTTCTCTCGTCGCCTACGGCTTGCTGTGTGCCTGGTCATTGCGAAATGACTCGGTGACAAAAACATCAACGACGAATTTCACCTCGGTCGCTTCCGAACAAGTGACAGAGAACCGCCCGGCGACTTCTGCCAACGACGATTCGGTGCTGGTCGTCTACGCCAGCGAAACAGGATTCGCTGAAGAACTGGCACAACAAACATTGGAACTGCTACGTGCGGCTGGCAAAGTTGTCGAACTGCTACCTCTGGATGAATTGTCCGTCGAGCAATTGCAGACCGTTCCACACGCATTCTTTCTGGCCAGCACAGCGGGAGATGGTGAACCGCCCGTTCACGCATTTGAGTTTGCCGAGGAAGTGATGTCTTCCAAGCATGATTTGTCATCTCTGACCTACGTGGTGTTGGCACTCGGCGACAGCAGTTACGACGAGTACTGTGCGTTCGGCCGACAAATCGACGCTTGGTTGCAACGGTGCGATGCGAAGGCCGCCGACGAGAGAATCGAAGTCGATGACGCCGATCCGTTGGCATTGTCAGCTTGGCAAGCACTCGTCGAAGAGTTTGCCGGCAACGCTCAACCGAGTCTGTGACTCAGCTTTGGTAGCGAACCAAGTACCAACCGCGACCAATCGGTGTGGCGGTTTCCATTTCGTGCGGGTCAGACAAACCGCCCACGAATGAACTCGGTCGACTCTTGGGTGGATGCCATTCCGCCCAGTCGCCTCCATCGGTTCCGGTCAATTGCAACTTGATCGCGCCGTCCTGCAATTCAATCGCACTGACATAGACCGATTGCTGCGCCACTGACGGAGCCTGCAACAACACCAACGTGGTCGGGCGTCCAAACGGATAAGCCATGAAGGGCCCGATGGCAGGAAGCTCACCATCACGCTCCGGCCACTCTTCGCGAAGTGGGGCAACGATGCGTTCCAGCCCCTCCACACGCAAGGCAAACCGAGCCCGTTTGCCTTGCCATGCGATCGAGTCAACGTGGGTCGCAAACGCAAACCAAAACCCCGCCAAAGTGACCACCGCCAACAACTGCGCCAACGATCGGTGCTGAGTCGTTGGCGATGATCTGGCAAAGAACTGAACCAGCAAACCAAGCAGACTTCCCACGGCCAAGATCGCGGTCAAACCGATCCCAACACTGCGAACTGGATTGGCTGACATCCATTCACGTGAAAGAAAACCGCCTTTCGCCAAGTCCGCAAAGGATGGGTCTGCGGCCGCCCAAATCGCAAGCATGCAAAATGCCGCGACTTGGGTTCCCCATAACCACTTGGATTGTTTCCACATTTGGTTGCCTCATTCGTCCGACGGTGAAATGTCAAGCAACACTCACTGACAGTGTCCCAAGGCCATCAAAGCAAAGCTGGTGGCGAGGTTTTTATCGTTTTCAAACCATCGCTGATTGTCGTTGCTCCACGAGCCATCTTCGTTTTGGCGTTCGGCCAATTCCGCGACCAGGTCGGCTTTCCAGTCGTGCTGCGTGCCTTCGGAATCAGCAACCGTTTTCAGGCCCGCTGCATCCAGTGCGGCTGCGAAGGTGTGGTAGTAGTAATACAGCCCAGCGGACCCCATGCCGGGATTCTTCTCAACGCTGTAGTGATCTTGGATCCAGGCTTGAGCGGCTTTGACACGAGGGTCTTCCTTAGTCAGACCGGCAAAGATCATGCTCTTCAAACCCGTGTACCCCATTGATCCATAACTGCGAAGTCCGCCGTTGGGAGTGAAGCGTTCTTCCGAGGTGCTTGGATCAATCTTGGTGGTCGGAATTTCGTAGTAGAACCCTCCGTCATCGACTTTGTCCGCGAACTGCGTGTCATTGAATTCGCTGTCTAAATTTTGGCATCGCGAAATGAACACGAGCGCGCGTTGAATCGCTGGGTCGCTCGCCGGAGTCTCCACGGCTCGCAAGGCTTCGATCATGTACGCCGTGTTGGACAAATCAGGTCGTCCTGCACCGCCGTAGCCGACGCCGCCATACCAGGGATCGGACGGGTCCTTGGTTCCTTCGCCGTACTGAATCCCCGTCACGAATTCTTTGGCTCGCTTCAGAGTTTGGTTGTACTTCCCGGTCTTGTTGGCTTCGGCGAAGCACACCATCGCGACACAGGTTTCATAGTTCTTCAGCCGACCGTTGCCGTAGATGCCACCGTCAGGTTTGACGTAGCCTTCGAGCGCTTTCAGGCCCTCGGCGACCATCGGATCATCGGTGGCTTGACCGTTACGGAGTGCCGAAGTGATGGCCAGGGCGGTCACGCCAGGTCCGACTTTGTCCGAGAAGGTTCCTTGCTCCGACTGCCCCTCTTTGGCGAGAAAGGCGAGCCCTTTGTCGACGATCTGCCGGCGAAGTTGTTCCATTTTGCCAGCTGGTTCGGTTTCAGACGTTGAACCGGCGTCTTGACCGAATGCCGGCAAACTGATGACCGCCAACGCACAGGTTGTGACAAAAATCCGGCGACCGTGGCGTAATTTCCGGCGAGCCGATGTCAGCCCAGAAGTGTTGAAATCCCAATGCATCTGTGTTTCTCAAGGAAGAAGGGAAAGAGAAGCGTTCTGTCTTCACGCGTTGGTCATTCAAGCAAGCAATGTGCCAGCAAACCGTCCAAAACTATTCACAGTTTTTCCTGGCGGTTACGAATTGGAATCGCAACTGATCATGAGAAGGCTTTTCGCCCGCCGTCTCGCGTCTTGTTTGTCAGGTAATTGAATGCTTCGTTTCTCGCACGTCCGCCCCGCAGTTTTGTTGTTTGCTGGAGCCGCTCTGATCGGCGGCCCCGGCTGTTCACCCAACATTCAGGCTCAACCGCCCGGCTTTGGTCCCGGTGGCCCAGGTGGTCCCAACCAACAAGACCAAGAACTCGTCGAAAAATTCGACACCGACGACAACGCTTGGCTGAACGATGCCGAACGCAAGGAAGCTCGCGAGTTCCTCGCTGAGAATCCTGTCCAACGAGGTTTCGGTGGTCCCGGCGGAGGGCGTGGTCCTGGCCAAGGTCGTGGCCCCGAAGGTGGACGCGATCGAGGCGAAGGTCGCGGGGGTGATTTCGGACCTCCTCCCGGTTTCGGTCCGCCTGAAGGGTTTGGGCCTCCACCTGGATTCGGCCCTCCTTCCGACTTTGGACCACCTCAAGGTGACGAAGCACGACGTGGCGGCGGCCGACGCGGTGGCGGCCCCCCCGGAATGAATCGTGATCGTCCCGATCCCACGCCCGGCCAAACGATCACGAAAGAATCCGTCACTCCGGTCGACGGTGACTTGTACGACACCCAGATCGTCCGCACCGTGTTCCTGGACTTCAGCAATGATGACTGGGAAGAAGAGATGGAAACCTTTCACAGCACCGACGTGGAAGTCCCGGCCACCATCACCATCGATGGAAAATCCTATCCCAATTGCGGCATCAGTTTTCGTGGTGCGTCGTCGTACGGCATGGTCCCGAGTGGCTACAAACGGTCGCTCAATATTTCAGTCGACATGGCCAACGAAGACCAACGAATTGGAGGCTACAAAACGCTCAACCTGCTCAACGGTGCCAGCGATGATTCGATGATGAGCACCGTGCTGTACTCACACATCGCCAACCAACACATTCCTGCACCACGAGCCAACTTCGTCCGCGTCGTCATCAACGGTGAAGACTGGGGCGTGTACACCAACGTGGAACAATTCAACAAAGACTTCGTCAAGCGAAACTTTGACAGTGGCAAAGGTGCTCGCTGGAAAGTCAGTGGCTCACCACGTGGCGGCGGCGGTCTGGAGTACCACGGCGAAAACTTAGAAGACTACCGTCACCCATTCGAACAAAAGTCCGGCAACGACAAAGACCTCCAGCGACTGGTCGATTTGTGCCGCGTGCTGGAAAAAACCCCAGCCGCTGAACTTCCCGCCGCCCTGGAGCCAATGGTCAACGTCGACGGACTGCTCTGGTTCTTGGCACTGGACAACGCCTTGATCAACTCGGACGGCTACTGGATCCGAGCCAGCGACTACAGCATCGTTCTGGACAAGGAGGACGTGTTCCACTTCATCCCGCACGATATGAACGAAGCCTTCCGCGCCGCGGGCGGACCAGGTGGTCCGGGAGGCCGTGGTGGCCCCGGCGGACGAGGTGGTCGTGGACGCGGCGGACCAGGTGGCTTTGGTGGTCCCGGAGGACTTGGCGGCCCTGACCAAAATGAACCTCGCGACGCGAACCGTGCGGGAACGGAATCAACCGCACCGCCGCTCGGTTTGGATCCGTTGATCGGAATGGAAGATCCAACCAAACCGCTTCGCAGCAAAGTCCTGGCGGTTCCAAAATACCGTGACGCTTACCTTGCGAACATTCGTCACATCGCGGAGCACTCGCTGAAATGGGAAACGATCGGACCGTTTGTTCAATCGCAAGCCAAAATGATCGAACCGCTTGTGAAAGTGGACACACGAAAACTGGGAACGTTTGAATCATTCCAATCGATGACCAGTGCCACAGGTGCGTCCGATCACACAGAGACGCCGCAACGCGGTCATGGTGCGATGAACTTAAAGGCATTCGCCGAAGGTCGTCGCGAATTTCTGCTGAAGTAGCACCTCGTGTCACTTGCCATCAACGCCTCGCGCGAGTCACCACTGTGACCGCGAGGCGTTGCGTTCACCAATCGCAATTTAGTATTCCATCACGTCATGAACGACAAACGAATCGAACTGAAGTACCAACTGGATTCATCGCTGACATTGGAAGTCAAGCAATGGGCCCGTGAGCATCTAACAGCGGATCCGAACTGCGAATCTGGCGACAGCTACGACGTCAACAGCTTGTACCTCGACACGCCCCAATTGGACCTGTTCCATCAAACTGGAAGTATCGGGCGTCGCAAGTATCGGGTTCGCCGCTATGGCTGTGAGTCGAAACTTTGGTTGGAAAGCAAATCAAAGAAAAAGAACGAAGTTCAAAAGACACGCTGCGTTGGGTCCGAAGACGAAGTGATGAACACACTGCTGGAACTCGAACGAGCTTCCACCCGGTCGGACTCAGCAGATCCGACAACACCTGCACTGGGTGACTGGTTTCTCAAACAAGCCAACAAGAAACAACTCCGCCCGACCACGCAAATTCACTATCGTCGTTTCGCTCGAATGGGTTCGGAACTGGGTCAGAACATGCGTCTGACCATCGACAGTCAACTGCACGCCAGCCCGGCGTCGGGTTGGGATGTTGCATCCGAGGAGGCTGGTTCCGACCGGACTCAACGCGTGAAAGCGACGGGTTTGGAAATCCTGGAACTAAAGTTTCACCGGTTCATGCCCCATCGTTTCAAAGAACTGCTTCGTGAGTTTCCCATTCCAGTGACCGGGTTCTCAAAATACCGAGCCGCCGTTCGTTGTTGGAACCTGCATCAACCTGTTCCCGTGTTCGATTCTGCGATCGAATTGCCGCCGGAATGGAACTGGAACACGGAGATCGTGTCGTATGCCTGAGTGGCTCAATCAAGTTTCCACCGAAGTCGATGCCAACCTGCCGACACTTGCCACGCGACTCGCATTGGCGTGGCTGTGCGGCTGGGCCGTGGCCCTGATCGCTCGCATCAAATCGCCGTCCAATACCGCGGACCAGCTTACGTTGACGTTGGTGTTGATGAGCGTCTTGATCGCAATGGCGACTCAAATCATCGGCGACAACATCGCTCGAGCATTCAGCTTGGTCGGCGCACTTTCAATCGTCCGCTTCCGAGCCGCGGTGTCGTCCACTCGAGATGTCGCATTCGTCTTGGCTGCGGTGGTCGTCGGCATGGCGATCGGAGCCGGCCAATACTGGGTGTCCTTCCTCGGTTTGATCACGCTGGCTTGGGCGACACAGTTCAACGGCGGACGCCCCTCGTCAAAGGCTGAGAAACCCTCGCTGCTGACCGGAAAGACATGGCGTTTGACCATGAAAGTCGGGCTGCATTCAGTCGGTGGCTGGGAGTCCGAACTGAAGCGGCTCACCAAAAGCTACGAGATCGTCTCTGCGGAAACCGCTCGCCGAGGCGGCTCGTTGGAACTTGTCTATCGCTATCAGCCCAAAGACGACACCGATGCCAGCCAGCTGATCGCTGCTTTGAATGCGATCCCAACGGTTGAATCGATCGCCACCAAACCCATCTGATCAACATCGAGCAACCTTCAGGGGATCTGAAGTGACTCGATGGGGAACACCGCCAACTCAGCACTGTTCTGGTTGGCGCGGCGACCGCCATTGTTCGAGTACCCAACATAGAGTTTGCCGTCGTGCTCCATGGCACATGGGTACGACAAACTCAACCGTTCTGCTGACTCACCGGGCGCGTCACCATTCATCGATCGCCGGATGACAAACACCTTGGAGAACATATTTTTGCCGGGACGCGAAACGGCAATCGTCAGCGGCGAGCGTTTGCCTCCGTTCTCCGCCGCCGTCGTGCAAATCAAATACCTTTGGCCATTGCTCAAAACACCCGCCGCCGGCTTCGAGGTCGCCATCGGAAGGTTGGTGATCTCCGAGGGAGACCAAGTTCGACCATAGTCGCCACTTTTCGCGATCAATGCTTTCGCGTCGCCACCATAGCGAGCGACGTTGAAAACACTGGAGCCATCCACCCACAAACTCGATTCGCCCCACATCCGGTGAATGGAAGCGTCAACGGGAATCTTCACCAGATCCCATTGAGTGAAATCATTCGCGTGGCTGATCGCAACCGCAGCCGGAAAAGCGTCGTCGCCCGAATACCTTCGGCCAAGAAATCCCGGCATGATCCAGTTGCCATCATCCATTCGAACAGGTTGATTCATCGGCCAGAATCCATTTTCGATGATCACGCCAAGCGGTTTCCATTCCCCAGTGGAATCATCCAACCGGTAGGCTCGCGTGTGAATGTCATCCATCTTTCCGTAGTAAGCACCTTGGAATGCCCACAAGGTTTCGCCGTGCGACAAGAACACGCCGTGGCTGATGGCCAAGTTGTCTTCCTCGCCAGCATCAATGACCTCCAACGGCCCCCAAGTCTTTCCCTCATCGTCGCTGACGCGAAACTGAGCTTCTTCGGTCACCGTGTTCTCCTCCCCTTTGTTGTGACCGATCGAGGCAAACAACTTCCCCTTGTGCCACGCCAGCGAGACGCCATGCAAGAAGGTGTATCCATCACGAGGCTTGTCCCACTTTTTGATCACGTGGAAATCGACGTTAGCGACCTCGGGCAGACCATCGGCTCGGCCCAGTGATACGTTCTCATCCCACAGCGGGAACGGCTGAGGAGGAACCGGAACATCATGAACTGAATCGACCGGACGATAGGACGCGGCCACTTCTTCAGGCGTCAATGCACTTGGAAGAAGCTGAACTTCGTCGATCGCGCCATTCCAGGGTTGTCGAATGTTTCCATCTTCGTTCACTCCACCCAAAGTCAGCGGCGCGTCGGTGGATTGCACGGGTCGATCCAGCTTCAATGATCCCGCCCGTTCACCGTTGACGTACAACTCCGCAGACTCAGGTTTCATGACCATGCAGAGTTGATACCAGCGGCCGAGTTCAGGTTCCGGCCCAGAGATGGTTCGCCATCCATTTCGGTACACATAAAGGCTGAATTGGCGATTGCCATCCAGCATCAGCGACCATTCGCGTTCGCCCAAGGAATAGCGATTCTTGGCCGCGATGATTTGTTGACCTGCATTCAAACGGTAGGGATTCACCCAAACAACGAGCGAATACTCCCCCGACTTCAAAACGTCGCGCGCGTCTTGTGGCTCCAGCACCGTTTGCCCGTTGAACAACCAGCTCTCACCCTCGATCCCGGCACACAACTCCGCTTTGCCGTGCGTTGCAACAACGTTCGCTCGCGCCGAATCAGCCGACCAGCGGACGGGTTCGCTCGCGATTGCCAGGACAGGAACCGAGACAAACAGACTCAACAAAATGGTTCGGATCATCAAAAGGGGATGCAGCAACGAGAGACTGAAATGATCAACCGCGAAAGCTCCAAAATGGACCGCGACAACGAGCGCACAATCATAACCCGATGCGTCAGCGAGGAAGGGAGCAACGTCCATTCCCTCGCTCACCGGCGTCTTGGTTTTGTTGTAGGTTGGCCACTCTTGGCCGACACCCACAACTCTGACGGGCAAGAGTGCCCATCCTACATGCGTTGAGAACCCCTTACGATAACCGAAACCGATGGCTGTTTCTGACGCATTGAAGCGATCGAGCGATCCATGTCACGCAAGCGCTGCAAGCTGATCAAACATTCAATTCATCGATGAATCGTACGGCGTTCTGCACGCCCGATTCCGATCGAATTTGTTTGCCAAGTTGGTCCGCCCTGACTTCCATCTCACGATCATCCATCGTTTGAGAGATGGCCTGGGCAAGCCGTTGGGACGTGAGCTTTCTTTGCGGGATCGGTTGGGGGCCAACGCCGAGCTCATGAACCACTCGGCCCCAAAAGGGTTGGTCACCAAAGAAAGGACAGATGATCGTGCGTCGACCAGCACGAAGTCCGGCCGCGGTGGTGCCGCAACCTCCATGATGAACCACCGCGGAGACTTGTGGAAACAACCAATCATGCGGAACCGCATCGATGGAAAGCATCGTCTTGGGCAAATCGAATTCTCGAAGGTCCATTCCTCCCCAACCTGCCGCCAACAGCGCGCGTTGCCCAGACAAGCGAACCGCCTCAATGACACGTTCGGCAGTCGCTCGTGGATCGCGACCAAAGATGCTTCCGAAACCAACGTAGATTGGCGGAGGGCCTTGCCGAAGAAACTCCACCAGCGTCGGATCCGGATCGAACTCATTTGGAGCATCCAGGAACCAATACCCAGTCACCGTCGCGTGCTCAGGCCAATCGCTTGGTCTCGGAATCACCGCGGGACTGTAGGCATGCAACGCGGCGACGGGTCTGCCATCGGCATGACGAAAATACGGCGGACGCCTCTTTGACATTCCTAGCGACCGCCGCCACTTGCCCACAAACCGACCTCCACTCCGCCGAGTGATGAATTCGATGACACGATAAGTCGCGAGATTGTACCAACGGCCCAACGGCAACCTTGGAAACCCAAACGCAGGCGACTCCCCCGTGGGCACATACAGCGGCAAATAAAACGCCAGGGCACAGCGACAACCAAGCCGCTCGGCAAAGTCTTCTGCACCGATGGCCTTCTTATGAAACAGAATCAGATCCGGTTGAAACGACTCGGCCGCGTCCCACATCTCATTGACTTGGCGATGCATCATGCCCGTGAGCTTCGGCATCAGTCGAACACCCGTCCGAACGGCCTGAAACAAATTGGTGGTTGTTTCCATCGCCACCCGACCATCCTCCGATTCCATGAAATCGCGAATGTCGTTGTTCAGCGGAGCGTAGTCGATCCCATGCGAACGGATGAAGTCTTCGAAGATCTGGCAGGTGCAAATTTGCACTTCGTGCCCCGCCGCCTTCAGTCCAACGGCCAAAGCAACGTACGGCTGCACGTCACCTCGAGTCCCCACCGTCAACACCAGAATCCTCATTCAAAATTCCAACAAGGTGTCACGTAACTGCTTCGTCAAAACAGGCAACTTCAGATCGCGTTCACTCGATCACTGAACGAACGCTTCGCCGATCAATTCGTTCCATTTCTCTCGTTGCTCAGGTGTCAATATCTCCAGGATCTTCTCGACGGTATAGTGGGTCCCTTCCGAATTCCACATGTCGTGCGGCGGCCCATTGAATCCGGAGGGTCCTTTCATACCGGGCGGGCCACCAAATTCAGGTGGACCATTCATCTCAGGAGGACGGCCGAATTCAGGCGGCCGCCCGCCACGGGAACCATTCCCGTCAGGTGACCGGTCACCATCAAATCGCCCTCGCATTCCAAACTCGAGTCCCCCTGGTCCTGGACCACGTCGGCCATTTTCGCGATCGCGGGGACCTCGATCGCCATCGCCTCCACCGCGGCGTGATGGACGCGTTTCTTCGATGATCTGATCGATCCTCGCTCGTTGCTCGCGAGTCAGTTCGAGAGCCGCGACGACTTCGGAGGACTTGAACGTGAACGGCAATCGACGCTGACGAGCGATCTGTTGCAACCGTTCGATTTGCTCAGGGCTCAGTTGCTGCTTCAAAAACGAATCGAACGATTCCAGCAACGCTGTCATGTCTGCGTTTTCAATGGACAGGTTGCCTGGGTTTTCGTTCGCCAAGGAATGTCGTTCGGACTGAAGCATTTTGACGGCATCGGTGATCGCGTCCGCCTTTTCACGATCGATCTGCAATTCTTTCTGAACGCTATCTTCCAAGAGCTGCAACAACGGTCCAATGTTCTCGAGCAACTGCAGTTCCTCGACCATGGCTTCCACACGAGCGGAGGTCTTCGCCAATTCGCTTTTCAAAGCCGGATCGTCAGCACGCAGCTCCAAGAAGTCACGATAAAACGACAAAGACGTCTCGAGGAAAGTCCGACGTAGGTCCTGAAGCCCCGCTCGATAGGCCAATTCGCTTTCACTCAGCTCACTGAAAGCGTCGACCGCCGCACGAGCTTGCCGAAAGCTTTCCTCAGCCAATTCCCGTTGCTGTGTTTCGCGATCGAGAGCCAATTGGGTTTGCCGTTGTTCTCCCCAAACGAGCAACGCAGTCACCAACAAAGCGACCGAAGCGATCAACAACATTCCAAAGGCAGCCGCCACCAAACCACTGTTGCGGCGACGCCATTTGGCCAACCGTTCGAGTGCCGTCGGCGGTTTGGCCTGGATCGGTTTGTCATCCAACCAACATTGCAAATCATCCGCGAGAGCCTTCATCGTCGCGTAGCGTTCAGACGGTTGCTTCGCGATGGCTTTGCGAACGATCGTATCCAACTCAGTGGGTAAATCCGGTGCGATTGACATCGGCGATGGCGGGTCGACCTCAATCACCGCGTTGAGCAATTCGCGAAAACCTTCGCCTTGGATGGCGGGTTGCAACGTCAATAACTCATAGAGTGTCACTCCAAACGAATAGACGTCGGTACGGTGATCCAAGATCATCCGATTGCCGGAAGCCTGTTCTGGCGAGGCGTACCGCAACGTCCCCATCGGGTCGCCGGTCCGAGTCAGATTGTTTGTGTCCGATTCGATATGAGCCAGACCAAAATCGGTGACCCACACCTTGCCGGCGCCATCGATCAACAAGTTGCCTGGCTTGATGTCACGGTGGATCACACCGTATTGGTGAGCATGCTCGATCGCGATCGCGGCTTCGTGGGCCATTCGAACAGCGGACTCGTAGTGCCGCCGTCGTCCCATCGATGTGCCCATCGCGGTCGTGTTGTTCAACCGAGTTGGAGCAGCCTCGATCTTTCCACGCGATGGTTCCGTGTCGTCCGACGTCCCATTTTTATCCGCCTGCCGCAGCTCATCGATCACGTCGGCCAGCGTGCGACCATCAATCATTTGCATCGCGTAGTAGTGCACACCACGATCGCTACCGACCGCGTACACCGGAACAATGTTGGTGTGATGCAGGGCCGCCGCCGCATGAGCTTCATTGCGAAACCGCTGCAGTCGAACTTCGTCCAAACCGCTCGCGAACGGCAGCACTTTAAGTGCCACCTTGCGACCGAGCGAGAGCTGGATGGCTTCGTAGACGACCCCCATTCCTCCGCGTCCCAATTCACCCACGATTTGAAAATCGCCAATGGGTTTCGCGGTGAATTCGGCATCGGGACCGACCGCGGTCGCGGATGGCTCCGACGGTGCACCCACGCCGTGCAACATTGCGAGACCTTCCAAAGCCGGTCGCAGCTCCGTTTCGATGGGAGCGTGCTCGGCTAGAAACGCATCGATCGAAGGAGCTTTTCCGCTGTCGAGCAACCGCATGTAATCCTTGACCGCAGCGACCACGCCGTTGTCATTGGTTTCATCGAAAGTGGCCATGTTTCCCTCTTCGTTGCGTTGATCGTCAGTGGCCCATCTCAATCCACTCAGGTCATGATGGTTCGCAATTTCGCGAGTCCACGAACCCAAAGTTTTTCGACACTGTCCACACTCTTCCCCATCGTCTTGGCGACATCCGCGAAAGACATCCCTTCGACGTGACGCAGAACAATCACCTCGCGATAGTGTTCCGGCAACGACTCAAGTGCTTCCGCCAATTGCAAAAACGCTTCGTTGCGAGCGAAATGCTGGCTCGGCGATGTCACATCCGCGGCAATCTTCGACTGCAAGAACCCCGATGCGTTCACCAAGCTCGCATTCAAATTTTGCTCCAGTCGTGGATCTCGTTTCTGTGTTCCCAAATACTTTCGCAAGTGCATCGCCAAGATGTTCTGCAGGATGCCTCGCAACCAACCCGCGAATTCCTCCGGGGTTTGACCTCGAAAATCGGCCATGTTCCCGTGCGCGGCGATGCAAACCTCTTGAGCCAAATCCGACGGATCGGCTTTGCCTCGCAAGTGATGATGCAAACCCGAACGAGCCAAAAACTTGACGAATTTGCGGTAACTGTCCAGCAATTCCCCCAACGCGTTCTGGTCGCCCGAACGCGCATCGGCAATCAGCTTGGCAATCCGAGTCTGCGTTTCGTCAGGATCGAGTCGTTCAGTCATGTTGTTCAAAATCAGCGGCACGATTGCATGGATGCCACATCGTGACACAACCCACCGCACCTTGGAAACAGTTGCGACTCCAACAGAGAACCGCCACTCATTCCTGAAACTTTATCAGAGGTGGCTGCGTTCGGGCGTTTCCAACACACCCGCCGCACATCGAAGCAAGACTACTCAGACGCTTGGTCTCGTGCGATTTGCAGAATTCGATTGAGCGACTGAAGGTCTTCGACGCTGACGTGCCCCAACAATTCACGATGCAAATCCTGAATTGGCTCGTCCAATTTACAGACCAGAGCAAGGCCTTCCTCGGTCAAACCAACCAAATACACTCGGCGGTCTTCGCTGGATTGTTGCTTGTGGATCAATTCGCGGTTCAACAATTGGTCGACCACACGCGTGATCGCCGGCGACACCTGGATCATCCGATCCGCAACTTCCAGACACGGCATCGGAACGCCTTCGCCTCGCATGATGCGCATCGCATTGTATTGCGACGGCGTGAGCCCATACTTTCGAAGAAGTCGGGCGAGGCGATTTTCGAGCAAATCGCTGGTACGGAGAATACCCAGCATGGCTTCTTGTTCGAGGGATTCGAACGGCCCCGTTTTCTTGAGCTCTTCACGCAGAGAGGACGGCGTCATCAATGGTTCCTTGGGGCAATCGTCGGCCACTGCGCGCACCTTCACGGTTCGTGCAGTTGTTGTTGTTTCGGTGCCCCAATTGCTTTGATCGAAAAATACCAAAGCAACCTCAACAACATTGGTCATGAATCGGCGGCATGCATTCGAAATGCCAAAAATTCCGCCGAGCCTCTGGCAGAAACGCTTTCCCAAACGAGGGCGGGTTCCAAAGATGCCGACATTGCGGGAACCACGGTTCAGTTCACACTGATTCAACCAATCCGCCTCGACGCCACTCCATTCGATAGTTCGTCAACGTGACCCCACGGCACTCCACTTCTTGTCTTGCGATCACAACAAACCCGACCGACTCAAAGAACGGTTTTGCCGTGATGCTGGCTTCGGTGCAAACGGTTTGGCATTCCAATCGTACAGCATGCTCAACTAACTCTCGCCAAATCAGTTTGGCAACACCGCGTCGTTGGTGATCAGCGGATACGAACAACCGATCCAAGTGCCCCGCGTGACTCATGTCCGCAAACCCAATGATCCGCGAATCGGATTCCACGACCACGGCAACATGCCCGTCGAACCGTTGAGCCCAATGATCCAGGTCGATCGATTCCGGAGCCCATGCGTTCAATTGCTCCTGCGAATAGTCTCGGGCATTCACCCGATGAACCGTATCACGAAACATTCGCCAACAATCGATCGCGTCGTCGGAACGAAACGGACGCAGCTTCATTTCGTATCCCTTTGCTCGTCCACTGTCGGAACCGAGATCTTCAAACACCCTTCAAAGACGGTGACCGCATCGCCAGTCAATCGCACGCGGTCGCCGACAACCCCGCATCGAACCATGCCGCCACGACGAGAAGCTTGATGACCAACCAACATTCTGGCGTTCAGTCGCTTGGACCAGTACGGTGCCAAACAACAGTGTGCCGATCCTGTCACTGGGTCTTCGTCGATCCCGCACCGCGGTGCAAAAAAGCGTGAGACGAAGTCAACTTCGTCGCGGTCGTCCTCCGCGGTCACGATGACACCTCGAGTCGGGATGTCATTCAACAGGTGGAAGTTCGGCTGCAGCTCCATCACAATCTCCCGCGATTCCACCACCATCAAAAGATCAAACGGAGATTCAAAGACTGTCGCGTGGTCGATTCCCATCGCCAATTTCAGATCCGAAACGAGCTGTGCATCATCGACCGGTGAACAATCGGAAGCGGGGAAGTCGAGCGTGATGCCAAACTCGCCCCTTGTACACGCCAGTTCACCACTCCGCGTTTGAAAGCGGACCGTGGCGTCTTCTTCGACCAGACCTTGCTCCCACAACACGTGAGCTGCCGCCAGCGTCGCGTGACCACACAAATCGACTTCGACATTGGGGGTGAACCATCGCAATTGATAACTCGATGGATCACCGAGAGGAACCAAAAACGCCGTTTCGGACAAGTTCATCTCACTGGCCAGCTGCTGCATCCATTCGTCGCTGGAATATTCGGGCAACACACAGATCGCAGCCGGGTTCCCGCCGAACGGCTCATCGGTGAACGCGTCCACCTGCCAAATCAAGACATCTGATTTCGACATGCAATTCACTCTCTGAAGTGGAGGTTGATTGAACACTTCCCACGAGGCATCTGAGACACCAAAGGTTCACCGCCACCTCCGATTGGACTCTCTTTCCGGTTACGATTCTGCGATGAACACCCCAGAAACAATTATCCGCCGCGTCTCGGACATTGTGGACCAACGAATGTCCGATCAACAGGCCGGACACGGAACCGATCATGTTCGCCGCGTCCACCGCACCGCGTGTGAAATTCAGACGCAAGTTGGGGGCGATCGTTTGATCGTCGAATTGGCAGCGTTGCTTCACGACATCGGCGACGCAAAATTCCATGATGGAATCGAACGTAGCGCCGAGTTCTCCCGCGAAATCCTGGGCGATCTGGGAGTCGAGCAACCAACGATTGATCACGTCGCTCACATCGTCGACAATCTTTCGTTTCGAAAGCACGAAACGGCGGAAGAACTTTCGACCGAAGGCAAAATCGTGCAAGATGCCGACCGACTCGATGCTCTCGGTGCCATTGGAATTGTTCGAACGATCGAATATGGAGCCACCGTCGGTCAGCCATTTCACATTGCCGGAAATGACCCCAGCGTGCTGGATGGCCCGAAGACCGGCGCCGGTCACTTTTATCAAAAATTGTTCCGGCTTCGTGAGATGCTGCACACGGAACCGGCTCGCCAAATCGCGAAGGACCGAGAACGCTTCATGAAAACGTTCTTGGATCAGTTCCTGAGCGAAATGGCCGACTGAAACGGCAGCGTCTCACGGTTGATTGACCGGGGCGACCCGGAACGTTTCCACCAAAATGGCATAGAAGGCGGGAACAATGAACAACGTCAACGTGGTGGTCAGCAGCAACCCCACGATCATGCACCACGCCAAACCTTCCCACAGTGGCCCGCCGCTCAATGCCAAGGGCACCAAACCACCGACCGTCGTCGCGGTGGTGAGAAAAATTGGCAGCATTCGTTGCTTGCCCGACTCGATCAAGCAATCACGAAACTCTGCTTTGGTCAAACCAACAATGGGTCCATCGGCTTCACCGGTCGACGCTTTGGCACGCGCCCGCTCGGCGATCACAATGTCGGCAAACTCGACGAAGATAATTGCCGTGTTCAGCACGATGCCGAACAACGCCAAAATGCCCAATTGCGGCATGAAGCCAAGCGATTTATTTGACAGATACAGTCCCAACCATGCACCAACCAACGCCAGTGGCAGCGTGGAAAGAATGATCAGCGGCTTGGACCATCCGTTGTACTGGAAGATCAAACACAGCACGATCAACAAAAACGAAATCGCAAAGGACATCATCATTTGCCCACCGGCTTTTGCGCTCTCTTCATAAGATCCTCCGGGTTCGATCCAGTATCCCGTAGGCAGGTCCTCTTGCAACTGCCGCATCTCGTCTGATTTCAAAACTCGGGACACCACGTCATTCCCGGTGACGCCAGGTTCCATTTGGGAACTGACCTCAATCGTCCGGTTCATTTTGCGTCGCTCAATCTTGGCAAGTTCGAACGTCGGCTTCAGAACCGCCAGGGATGCCAGAGGCACCTTCCCGCGATCCCCTTCAACATACGACTCTTGCAAACCACGCACCGATTCACGTTCGCTGGCTTTCAAACGAAAGTAGACCGGCACCTCGTGATCCCCTTCTCGAAAGGTCGTCAGTTGCAAACCGGAGTAGTAGGAATTCAGCGTCCTCGCGATCTGCGAATTCGTGACGCCCGCCAACACCGCACGGTCCTGTTCGACGGCCACCTGAATTTGATACCCATCGACTCCCCAGGAATCGGAAACGTCCCATGTTTCGGGCTGTTCCGAGACCAAACGCTTCAACTTGCCCGCCGTTTCGCGAAGCACCGTTGGATTTGCAAAACCGTTGCCTGAAATACGGAAGACCAAGGGATCGGCCGGCGGCCCCAATGCCAAACGGACCGGGACAATGCGAGCACCGACGATTGGTTCGATTCCCAATGCTTCATCTCCGCGTTCCGAAATTTCTCGAACACGTTGGGCGAATTGTTTTGTGACCGATCCATCATTTGTGCGAACCAGAATCTCGGCGAAAGATCGTGACTTGGGCTCGGGATTCCATCCGAGATGCCAACGCGATCCTCCGCCCCCAACCAACGACCGATAGCTTCGAAGTGGCGGTTGAGCGAATCCGTTTTCCGTCAGATTCTCCGTCCCCAACCGCTGCAAAATCGTCTCAACTTTTCGCGTGACTTGATCGGTTTGCTCGATCGTCGCGGTTTCGGGAAGCAGCACCTTCACCGCGAATTGGGTCCCGTCCGCATCCGGAAAGAACTCCGAACTCACGGGCAATGTCAAAATGCTGATCATCAACCCGAGCGTCGCCAGCGCGGTCAACCACTTGAACCTGACCGCCAATCCGCCCAGCCAACCGTAGATGCGAAATGGCAGATTCTCTTGCTTTGGATTTCCCACGTTGGACGCGGGTGCTTCGGTCGATTGGCCGGAACGACGCTTTCTCCGAGGCCACCAACTTGCGACACGATTCCAGGTTGCCACGACGGGCGAACCCGTTTGATCGGCTTTGGGAGCACGAATGAACATCCCCGCCAGGATCACACACAACGACATCGCCAACACCCAACTGAGCGCGAGCGTTGTCGAAACCGTGACCGGTAAACTGTAGACGTATTCTTTGCCACCACCTTCCAAGCTGAACAACATCGGAACAAAGGCGGCCATCGTCGTTAGCGTGCCCACCAACATTGGAATCGCCAACGTGTTGGCCCCGTCAATCGCAGCAGGAAAAGGTTCCATGCCAGCGATTTGGTTCGACCTGGCTTGGTCACAAACCTGCACCGCATTGTCCACCAATAATCCCAGCGAAATGATCATGGCGGCGAGCGAAATTTGTTCGAGTTGCACACCAAACAACGAAATCAAACCAACGGTGACAACCACCACGATTGGAATGTTGGCCGCCATCACAAACGACGTTCGAAAACCAACGACCAAGTAGACCACCACCACGACGATCAAGACGGCTTCGACAACGTTGATGATCACATCACGAATTTTTTTCGCGACGCTCTCACTTTGGTCTGAAACGGCGGTCACTCCGATGTCGGGTGGCAACAATTGTTCCACCTCGGCCAGTTCCCATACGCGATTTTTGGCCGCTTCACAGACGTCGATGATGTTGGAACCCGACTTCATCGTGATCCCCAACATTACCGCGGGCGTGCTGCCTTTGGCATCGCCGACTCGGCAGACATAGTTCGCAGGATCTTCGTAGTCCCGCGTCACACTCAACCCGAGTTCCGCTAGCGAAACACTGTTGTCGCCTCGACTGGTTCGCACCGTGCTCGCGATTTGGGTGATTTCATCGACAGCGTTGAATTCGCCTTCGGTCTTGACGGAAAAATGCCCCGACTCGGTGTCCAGTTCGCCGCCAGCTTGGATGATGTTGCGATCATCGGCTAGCGATTCGAGTTGGTTGGTCGTGAGTTCCAACTGGGCCCAATCAGCGAGATTGGTTTCGATGAAGATCGCTTCGGATCGCTGCCCAAACATGTCGACTTTCGCGATGCCGGGCAACAAACGCAAAGCGTCCTGGACGTCTTCCGCATACTCTTCCAATTGCCGCAATGAGTAGCGGTCTCCCGGTCGGATCTCCGCTCTTCCTTTGGATGGCATCTGATGAATCCCCAGCAGCAACACCGCCGTGTCACCAAACTCATCGTTGACGATCGGGCGAACATGGTCCGCTGGCATTGCCACCAAATCCACTCGAGCTCGAACCTTGTCCCAGACGTTTTGGATGTCAGCTGGCGGGATGTCATCTTCCAACTCAACGAACACCGTCGACTGACCGGTCAGGGTGGTGGACCGGGTCAGTTTCACCTCTTCGATGCTGGTCAGGTTCTGTTCGATTTTGTCCGTGACCAGCTCTTCGACCGTCTCAGCGGGAGCGCCCGGCCACGACGTCGAAACCACGCAAACGCGGATGGTGAACTCGGGGTCTTCGCGTCGTGGGATCGTGACATAGGTCATGGCTCCCCATGCCATAGCCAAAATCGCGAGCGAGAAAACAATGGGGCGGTATTTGACCGCCAAACTTGGCAAGTTCATTCTGCGGATCCCTCCACCACGATCGATGGAACTGGGGTTCCGGGCGAGTGCGTTTCTTCCAGTTCGTCAAGACGCCGGACCGCACCAACTTTCCGAACTCGCTCTCCATCGCTGAGATAGTGAACACCACGCACAACGATGAGCATTTCTTCATTCAGCTCCGGCGACTGCACTTCAATCATCGAACCGAGGTCCAAATTCTCTCGCGAAACCACTTCGACCATGACCTTGGAAGCTTGACCGTCCTTCACGACATACAGGAACGCATCTCCAGCCTCTTCGTCGATTGCATCGAACGGAACAAAGAAACCTTTTCGTTCGCTTTGATCCGCCAAATCAACCGTCACCAATTCACCTGGACGCAACTTCCACTCAGATCCAGGGTCCAGGACAAACGACTCCCCATCCCAGTTCTTGGGTGGCGTCCCACCTGGAGTCGCATCGACGGGTTCTTTGCTTGGATCTCCCACGATCTTGCCGACGTAAAATGAATCCAAGTCGACCTCGATCGGCTTGTTGTTTTCATTGATCATCTGCACGCTTCGAAACACCCAGTTCCCAAGAAACGGAATCTTGAGATCGTTCTCGACCAACCTTTGCTGGCGAACCTTCACAACATCAGGCAAGCGTTCTCGCAACTTGCTGTTGGTCACGACGTAGATGTAGGCGCCGCGTTCATCGCGATGAATGGATTCTTCTTCCACCAAGATCACATCTTCCGGAGTGCCCATCATGCGGTTGAGTCGCAATGGCCAAAGGTCTTCGGAACGAGCGATCTTGTCTTCTGGCAGCTCGTCCGGCAATGGATCTCGCAAACGTTCGTTCAACAGCAGCAACGTCATCGTGAATGTGCGAGTGTCCGGGTCCGCACTGGCATCGACGTTGTAAATGAATCCGTTGGTGTGAATCTGCGTGCCGTCCGGCAATGGGTAAGTGATCGGCAATTGATGGCGTCGGCGCATCGAGCGTGATTGCTTCGCCGACAACTCCACTTCGACCTTGATCGGATTGGTCATCTGCAATGTCAGCACCGGATCGCCCGCGTTGACAACACTTCCCGGAACAACATTCACACCGGAAATCTGGCCTTGATAGGAGCCATACAGCGTGGTGTGTTCCAAATCACGTTCCGCATCGCGAAGCGTTTGCTCGGCACGTCGGATTTGCGATTCTGCTGACTTCAACTCCGCGCGAGTCTGCTTTTCTGTTGCCAACAATCCGCTCAACGAAGCCAACCGCGTTTGAACGAGGTTTCGGGATTGGTCGTACTCGCTCTTGGAGGCCGCGTTCTGGTCTTTCAAGTTTTCGATGCGTGAAAACTCCATCTCCGCCAGCGCCAAATTCGCCCGAGCCGATTCCAACTCAGCCGGTAACGACTCCTCCAAGCGAATCTCAATGCTTTCCTTGTTCAGCCGGGCCACTTCCAAATCAGCGACGGCAGACTCAACGGCAATCTCGTATCGTTCCGGCTCGATCTGGGCGAGCGGTGTTCCATGCTGGACCATTTGTCCATCCACATCGATGACTCGTCCATCAATGTTTTCACCTGGTTCCAACACCCACGAAACTTTCCCGCTGACTTCGAATCCAATGTCCTCCGTCTTCCACGACTGCACGCTGCCCGACGCGGTGTAAGACGAAACCGGAACGGATCGTGTCAGCGTCATCACCTCCACAGGCCTCGGTGCCTTTTCAAACTTGGCCTCTTCTTTGGGGGTGCACCCGAGTGCCCAAAGGAATCCAGCGAAGACCCCAAAACGGGCGGCATGCCCCAAATGGCTCGAAAGGCGATCAGTCATGAATTCATGCAGTCAGAGAAGAGCGATACGCAGCGTGAAGTTTCAATCGGAACACCCACGCGGGAAGCACGTCGCGGTTTGTACCAAGCATTCGAAACTGGCAAAGCTACGATCGGGCACAACGATCTTATGCGCGTCCAGCCACGATGGTGAAACCCCGACTTTGTCCGCCGCATTCAAACGAACATTCTTCGAAAATCGTAGCGACTGCTTCGATCTCTCTGCGATCGATACCGAACGTGACAATTCGCCGCCATATCGAGGAGTGATGAAACGCCCCGTTTGGATACGATGAAGCAAATCGTGAGTTCACCCATCCAATATGTTGATGACTTCTGAAAGTGTATCCGAATCGTGACGGACCTAAGATCATTGCAGTTTGACAACCTGGACGATGCGGTTCAGGAAGCTCAATCACTTCTCCGCTCCGGCTACACGCCCTGTGGCAATTGGTCGCTCGGACAAATATGCCGACATCTCACGTTGGTCCAGGACCCAAGCGTCGATGGCTACCCAGCCTGGATGTCGTTGTTTGCTTTCTTGCGTCCAGCGATGCGAAGGTTTCTTCTTCCTAGACTCCGGCGTCCCGATTCACCGCGTGGAATTCGGACTTCGTCGATGTTTGTGCCTCCCGATGACGTCAACGACGCAGAAGAGGTCGAGAGTTTTGCCGGCAGCGTCGAACGGTTTCACTCATACCAAGGCGAGTATGCACCGCACCCTGCTTTTGGCCGTATGAGCCGGGCAGGGATCGAAGAAATCCATACGCTTCACGCCGCCCATCACTTGCGATTTCTAACGCCAAACGAGTGAGCGTTTGGCCATTCAACCTTCATTGGTTGAGGTCACGTCCTGCTGAGAATCAGTGTCTGAGATCTGCGACGAAGCCAGCTTCAGACCAACGATTCCCGCCACGATCACAGCGATGCATGCCAACCGTATCGCATCCTTGGATTCACCAAACAGAATCATTCCGGCGATCGCGGTTCCCACGGCACCAATCCCAGTCCAAACGGCATAGCCCGTTCCAAGCGGTATCTCGCGAAGCGCCAACGAAAGCGTGAAGAAGCTCGCGATCATAACCACGATGGTGATCACCGTCGGGACGGGACGAGAAAAGCCTTCGGTGTACTTCAATCCGACGGCCCATCCGATCTCAAGCAAACCGGCAATCAACAGGTAACCCCAAGCCATCGTTCTTCTTTCAAGCAATCGAAACGGTGCGACGCCCGCTGCTGCAAACCACAACCTGTGATGGAAACACGCGGCGAATCTTCCAGTATCTCCTCGCAATCGTAGATGGCAAGACCGAGCGACTTCTCAATCAGGCGTTTGCATCCTTTGACGAGTAGGCATCATCGAAGCGATCGTCGAACTCGACAAACGCAGCGACCAGCTCTGGGCGATCCAAAACCTCTTCGACTTGCTTTGCCCCCGCTTCCATGTTGGCATCCGCCTGAAGATCTCCAGCGGGTTGTGCCTGATTCTCACGCCCCGCCACATTCGCGGCCAAATCCATTGCCGACTCCTTCCACCCCGCCGCTCCGGACAAAGCGTCTGACAGTGCTGCGCGAACAACGCGAAAATCCATCCGGGCAAATGCCTCCTCAAAGGCTTCTCGCATCGCCAAGACTTGCTGAGGCTTTACCGGGCCTGTCGTGATCACTTTCTCTCTGAGAAGTCGATCGAGAGTCCGCCCGAGCAAGACCATCCGAATGATCTCCATCGGAACGCCTCGCACCGAAGTCAAAATTGCAACGATCTTTCGGATGGGGAACAACAACAGCTTGATCGGTGCCTTTGCGAGCATCCCCAGGCAACCCGCGATGCAGCCCGAGTCATCTGCGTAGAACGCACGAAGTTCTTTGAGTGAATCTGTTCGGTCGTGTGCTTCCAGCGTTCGCGTCACCACATAGCGACGACATTGACCACGGATCACATCGTCCACAAACGGCAGGGGAACGAACCGCGCCGCAGAAGAAACCATGCCGGCGAGAATCCATTGATGTGTCAGCCAATTCATAGTCACAAAAAGTTCGCTCGAAGTGTAGAGAGCCCATATAGCTCGAATAGCAGTTTGCCCCACTGATGGGTCGATGCACTTCCTATGCCAGTCCGACTTCGGTTCCGGCCTTTGAGCCGCCCGAGACCATTCTGAGCCGCGAAATTGCTTGGCATGGCATGTGCGACGGTGTTGGTTCTCGCAACTCGTTTTTGGTTGCAAGCGAACGCCTCACGGTGTCGCTCGCGGCAAAACGCGGGTACCGAGCCTTTTCTTCCCGTTACTTCAATGGACACCGATCGATGACTCTAAACAACACCACTCTCATCACCGGAGCCTCATCGGGGATTGGACGTGAATTGGCAATCCAGTTCGCAAAGGGAGGAAATGATGTCGTTCTGGTCGCTCGCAGCGAGGACAAACTTCGCGAGTTAGCGTCCGAGATCGAGACGCAGTCCGGCCAACGTGCGACCGTGATCACCAGTGATCTTTCGCACGCTGATGCAGTGAACCAGCTTTGCAACGAACTAACGCAGCGGTCCATCACGATCGACACGTTGGTCAATAACGCAGGGTTTGGTGCCCTCGGAAAGTTTTCGGAGCTTTCCGCCGATCGCCAAACCGACATGGTGATGGTCAATGTGGTCGCACTGACTCGCCTCACTCGCCAATTGCTCCCCGGCATGCTGCAACGAAATCGCGGCGGTGTGCTGAACGTTGGCTCCATCGCCGCCTACCAGGCCGGTCCAAACATGGCCGTCTATTACGCGACCAAGGCCTACGTGTTGTCATTCACCGAAGCTTTGCGTGAGGAGCTTTCGGGGACGGAACTGCACGTCACCTGTCTCGAACCCGGTCCGACGGAAACCGGATTCGGTGAAGACTCGGGCATGGGCAAGTTGGACGTGTTCTCGTCCACAGCTATGACCGCCAAGGACGTGGCGTTAGCGGGCTACGAAGGTTTCTTGAAGAACGAAGACATCGTCATTCCCGGTTGGAAAAACCGACTGATGGTTACCTCCGCTGGCTTCTTGCCACGTTTCGCGACTCGAAAACTGGTCGGCAAGATGCAGAGTGCCTGATTCGGAATCAAAACGCACTACCAAAAAACTTGCCCTCGCCTACCACCCAATCAATCCACCTCTCTAGGAATTCGAATATGTCAATCACCAGCGTCAACCCAGCCACCAACGAAACCATTCGCGAATTTGAACCGCTTCACAAAGATGATGCGATGCAGGCCATCGAAACGGCTCACGAAGCATTCCAGAGTTGGCGAACCACGACCTTCGAAGAACGAAAGAAGTGCCTTCTGAAATTCGCGAAGCTCCTGCGAGCGGACTCGGATGAATACGCCCGAATGATCACCTTGGACATGGGCAAACGAATCTCGGAATCGCAGTACGAAATTGATTACTGCGCGGACATCGCCGAATTCTATGCCAATGGTGCAGAGGAATTCCTAGCGGACCAAACAATGGATCGCGTCGACGCGAACGCCTACCTGCACTACGAGCCGATCGGTGTGCTGATGGGTGTCATGCCTTGGAATTTTCCGTTCTATCAAGTCGTTCGCTTCGCCACACCCAACATCATGGCGGGCAACACCGTGATGGTGAAACACGCCAGCAATGTGCCACAGTGTGCGGTGGCGATCGAAGAACTCTACAACGAATGCGGGCTGCCAAATGGCGTGTATCAAAACCTGTTCATTCCATCGGACTTTGTCGACTCGATCGTCTCGGACTCGCGTGTTCAGGGCGTTTCGCTAACGGGAAGTGAGCCCGCTGGCCGCGCCGTTGCCGCACAAGCTGGCAAGAATCTCAAACGCAGTGTCCTCGAATTGGGCGGCAACGATCCCTTCATTGTTCTCGACGATGCCGACATGGATCTTGTCATCGAGCAAGCTGTCAAAGGCCGTATGGTCAACGCGGGTCAGTCCTGCGTGGCTTCGAAACGGTTCATCATCGTGAAGTCCGTGGCGGACCAATTCATGGACGGGTTCAAATCAAAGCTCGCCGAACTAAAATTGGGCGATCCGATGGACGAGGACACAACGCTCTCGCCGCTTTCGACCGAAGGCGCGGCAGTCAATCTTCAGAAACAAGTTGAGTCATCGATTGATGCAGGCGCAACGGTGGTATTGGGCGGAGACCGTCCCGATCGTGACGGGGCGTTCTTCAACCCGACCATTCTGACCGACGTCTCACCAGACAACCCGACGTTCGATCAAGAACTCTTCGGTCCCGTTGCAACCGTCTATGTCGTCGATGACGAAGCGGCCGCGATCGAGTTGGCAAATCGATCTTCGTATGGGTTGGGCGGATCGGTCTACACAAAAGACATCCAGCGAGGTCGCCGCGTTGCCGAGCGGGTGGAGACGGGAATGATGTTCCTGAATCAACCCACCAGTTCACAAGCTGAATTGCCGTTCGGCGGCATCAAGAATTCCGGCTACGGTCGCGAACTTTCGCAACTGGGCATCCTGGAGTTCGTCAATAAGAAACTCATCCACTTGGGAGACAAGGAATAAATCATGAGCACAGCAACAAGCCAAACTGTTCAGTCCAAGCAAATTGAACTGACTTCGCGTCCGGATGGGATGCCACAGAAATCGAACTTTGACTTGCGTTCCGCGGAAGTGGGACCAGTCAAAGACGGCGAGATCCTGGTGAAGAATCAATGGATGTCGGTGGATCCCTACATGCGAGGCCGCATGAAGGACACCGACAGCTATGTTCCGCCGTTTCAAATCGATGAACCGCTCGAAGGCGGATGCATCGGTGAAGTGATTCAGTCGAACAACGCCGACTACAAAGAAGGCGACTTGGTTCTAGGAAACCTTGGTTGGCGTGAGTACTGGACTTCCAACGGCGACGGAATCACCAAGATCGATCCAAGTCTGGCGCCGCCTCAAGCTTTTCTCGGCGCGCTCGGGATGACCGGCATGACCGCATGGGTTGGCCTGCACAAGATCGCACAACTCAAAGAAGGCAGCACCGTGTTCGTGTCGGCCGCCTCCGGTGCGGTCGGGTCGATCGTTTGCCAACTGGCGAAAGCGATGAACTGCCGTGTGATCGGGAGCGCTGGCAAGAAGGAAAAGATTCAGTGGCTCAACGACAAGACCGGAATCGACGCGGTGATCAACTACAAGGAAGTCGACAATCTCAGTCAGGAGCTTTCCAAACACGCTCCCGACGGGATTGATGTGTATTTCGACAATGTCGGCAGCGATCATTTGGAAGCGGCGATCGACAACATGAACGACTTCGGCTGCTGTGTCGAATGCGGCATGATCGCGACTTACAACGCGACTGAAGCACCTTCAGCGCCTCGGAACATGTTCAAAGTCATCGCGAAGCGTCTGAGAATCCAAGGCTTCATCGTCCGCGACCACATGGATGCAAAAGACGAATTTGTTCGCGACATGGCGAACTTGATTCAACAGGACAAAGTGGTCTGGGAAGAAACCATCACCGATGGAATCGAAAATGCACCCAATGCATTTATCGGACTCTTTGAAGGCGACAACCTCGGCAAGCAACTCGTTCGGCTGAGCTAACACGAAGGCGGTGGAGCAGAAGGAAACGCTGCATCGAGGAACTGAAATCACTCCATGAGGATTATCTCCATGAATTACATTCGACTCCTACTCGTTTTCCTTCTTCCACCCGTCGCGATTTACATGCAATTTGGGCTGGGGCATCACTTCTGGCTCAGCTTGGTTTTGACTTTACTGGGTTTCGTCCCCGGACTGGTGTACTCACTGTACATCATGGCGTCGCGACCGCCCGGTCTTTCGCGTCTTCCGTGAACGAACTCGCGGCAACAGCTCAGCTCGCTAGCAGAACGTGACCAATCAGCCCCAACAGGAATCCGAGCACAGCACCGATCGCCGGTGCTCGTTGATTCTCAGCTCGAGCCTGCGGTGCCAGATCTTGAAACGTCAGGTACAAAATTCCGCTGGCCGCGAACAACATGATGAAGTCAACTACTCGCGGGTAGCTCGCTAGATGTTGATAGCCAATCCATCCGGCGATCGGCCCAAGTGGAACGCAGGCGGCCAAGCACGCGACCAGTTTCCAACCTCGCAGCTTGGACGACACTTCCAATTCGCGAAAGGCGTTGAAACCTTCGGGCAAATTCTGAAGTCCGATCAGAAAGGCCAGCAGCATCCCAGCCTTTTCGCCGGTTGCGAACGCTGCCCCCAAGGCAATCGCCTCGGGAACAAAGTCGGAAAGCATCGCGACCAATTGCGCCATCGAGCTCTTGGACCGATCCAGCAGAGTCTCCAGCCCCCAGAACGCCAGTCCACCGAGCACAAAGGCGGCGATGATCCAAGTGAGTGAAAGCTCCTTGATTCCGTCGGGAACCAACACGAGGGCGACCGCCGAAATCAGGACGCCACCACCAAATGCGATGACACTGTGCCGAAACTCGGTTTCAAGCCACTCAAGCGAGATCTTCTCGGTCATTGCAAAAAGACCGCCAATCGGGATCGCCGATCCCGCCATCGTCGTCAGCAACAAGACCTGCGCCAGTTCATTCAACGTTGCGATTCCCGTTTTGACATGCAACCCACCAAACCAAGGCGATCAGCACGCCTTGCACGGGCAATCTCGCAAGCAACCCCGCTTGAGAAAACGCATCATACCGTTCCGGGTTCAGTGCCATGTAAATATTGGCGGGAAAGACGGCGATGAGCAAGGCGATCAGCCCCCAACCAGCCAATGTTCGAAGCCGCGGCACAAGCAGGCCGACGCCACCAATCACTTCAAAGACGCCCGACACATGCACCAGCATCAGTGGGTTTGGCCAGCCGTCCGGAATCATTCGGACGTAGAAGCCAGGCGAAACAAAGTGGTTGAGCCCCGCCGCGGTGAACAGGAGAGCGAGCAACCACATCAATCCGACGCGACAATCGTCAATCAACCGACGAAGACCAGAGTGACTCATAGAAATCCACTCGCTTCGTCGGTTGATGGTGGGCGATCAAAATCAAATAGCAAGTTCATGCGTCTCCCGCTTTCTATTGCGGGAACGCGACAGCAAGGCCAGACTACCCCCAGGTTTTGGTTTTCAGTCGTTCCCAGCGGGTTGGCTCGCGGTGCTGTCGAAACCACAAGGCGGTGACAGTCACACCAACCAATGCCCCGGCAACAAAACTCGCCAACACCGATTGAGTTGGCCGCTCGGCGATGCATTCGTCGGCTCGCATGACAGCGAACCGTGCTGATTCGCTCGCCTTTCGGACTTGGTCTTCGGTGTTGTGGCTGATCCGATCGACGAGGGATTCTTGGGGTGCGAACTCGTGAATGACTGATTCAACTTCCTCTTGAGCGGTGTCAACGCGACCCTGCACGAATTCGACCAGCCATGCCACGTCGTTCGGGCACTTGGACAACTCTTCTTCGTTGATTTGTGGCCAGCGATTGCGAATCGCTGAGCGTACGCGGGTCCAATCCGCTCCGTTTGCCACGCTCGTTTCCGTCGACATTTCTATTTCCTTTGTGATGACTATGATTGTGTTTCCGCCATCATCTTCACTGCACCGAATCAGGCGTCCGTAGCGGAGCTGATGTTGGCAGGTTTGGATGGCGTTTCTTCCGACGGGGACTTCGATTCCCATCGTGCGAGCGATTGAAGCTTGACGCCCATTTGGCTAGTCAATGACGTCAACGCTCCACCGCGATGCATGGCGGATTCGCCACACTGATCTTTTACTCGGCGTTCGACTTCTTCCATGACTGTCCGCTCGGACTTCCATGTGTGTCCACTCATGACCAGCGTTTTCAGCAAGCCGTCCTGTCTCTCGACAAGCATTTCACCATCGTTTTCCAACGCTTGGCAAATCAACATGGCAAGCTCGTTCAACGCTTGGTCGGTCTGTGGGTTCAATTCCTGATCCATATCTCTATTCCTGAATGGTGATGTGACAGAGCCATTCACATCGGCTCACGATGCGTCACTTCGGACCATGGCCCTCGCTCAGACAGTTGGTCCGCGACGGCCCATGACCAAGCCAAGAATGAACAGCACCAAGAAGACGACAAACAAAACCTTTGCAACCATCGCAGCGGTTCCGGCCAATCCACCGAAGCCCAAAGCAGCGGCGATCAAAGCAATTACCAAAAACGTCAAAGCCCAACCCAACATAGTATTCTCCTCAAGTTTCAATTCATTTTGAGAGAACACAACGTTGTGTTCTCCGCGATCGAAACTTGGGTAAACGCGATTCCCGTGCCGAATTCGATCAGAGCGATCGATATTTAAGTTAGAAGTTTGAAAAGCACTCGTCACACCCATGATGCGGCCACAAAACGGGTCTGTTTTGATCGCCAATGACGCACGCCGCATTGTAACCGACCAATTCAAGGCGTCCTTGGTTGAATTCGAACGCGAATCGGCCAGGAGTGGATCAATCCGATCCACTACCAAACTCGGGAAGAATGAATCGCTGACCAGCGTGCTCCGCCACGAATCGCTGCAGTCCATCTGCTTGCTCGTCAACGCCATCAACGGCGGACTGCTGGACTTCTCGATCCGCACGCCCGGTGAATGCCTTGGGAACCGTCACGCGGACATCCAATGCAATTAACAAGGTGACTTCGGTCTGGTTGCCTTTGGGCCGAGCATCAAGCGTCGTCTTGTAGGACTCCAGATTGTCCGCTGCGGCGATCGACTGAGTGACGACACTCATGGCATCCGGCTGGATATCGGCTCGCTGCCGCAGCGTCAGTTCATCTGCGGTGATATGGGGATCATTTAAACTCACCCTCAGCTTCTTCACCGCCTGCACCTGGGCTTTTGATTGGCCGCGGATCGCATTGAGAATGGGTCGATCATCTTGGCTGGTATCGAGTTGCAGGTCTTCAACGCTCTCGTCGATTAACCTCATGCCGGACTGGCCCACGATCGCAGCGGTCGCATTTTTACGGACCATGATCTGGCGGAACTTATCAAATTCGCATTCGACCAAGATGGTTTTCTCGGCCGATCCAGTGGCGAGGTGCTCCACCGTGCTGAGCGATAGAAAAGCGAACGTTGCACTCACGACAAACAGCAAAATCACGACGGCCGCCAATATCATGCGGGTCGGGGTTCCAAAGGGATGATTCATTGAGTTGCTCTCTCAAATAAAAAATGCTTGGTGGCCAAACGACCACCAAGCATTTGCATGGTTCAATCCACCGAGATGGCGGTCAATCATTCGACTTCGATTTCCTCGAGACGATCGGCTTCATTTTCGCCAGCTTCTTCCAGTGAGTCGGCTTTCTTCTCGCCGAGGTTTTCCTTCTGGTCGGCGGCGGTTTCGCCTCGTTCTTCAATCATATCAGCTCGGTCTTCGGCTGCGTCTTCCGTTGCATCCGGAGCGTTATCAGCTTGGTTGCGGATGCTTTCGGCCTTCATCTGAGCTTGATCGCGAATGTTTTCCGCGGCGTTTTGCGACGAATCGCGGATGTCTTCGGCTTGCTGCTGGGTTGCGTTGCGGAGAGCATCTGCTTCTTCGTCAAAGGCGGACTCATCGCAACCAACGGCAACCATCATGCAGGCGGCCAACAAAAATGCTGTGATCGATTTCATGGTTTCATTCCTAGTGTGAAGGGTACTCGGCCCTTGTGAGGGGACCGTTCTCATTGCTCGCCAAACGCGAGCGATCGACCTTCACCAAGGCAATTTGCGTACCAACGAAAACGAATTCGGTCAGCGCAGCAAAAAAGGCGGAAGCTGAACTCCCGCCTTTCAAAGCGATCATGACTTTGACCGGAGAACCGGCCAGAGATCACTAGCGAATGGATCCAGTCGAACTGGCGTTGCTCGCGGCACTGGCTTCGGCTTGGCCAGCTGCGGTGGCGCCGGCTTGTCCTTGGACTGAACCGTTGACGTTCAGTTCGGCGGTTGATCCGACTTTGTTGGCCGCGTTCGCTTGGAACGATTGAACCTTGGTTTGTGTCGATGCCATCGCCTCTTGTTGAGCCGATGCGAAAGCGTTCAAGCGAGCTTCCATCGCGTCAGCTTGTGCGAGCAGTTCCGCGTTTGCCGAAGCCAAGGCTTGGTCACGCATTTGAGCAATTTCCGCTTGGCGTTGACGAGCAGCAACCGCGATCATCGACGAGAAGTCGACGTTGGAAGCCAACACGCCTGCGACGCCGAAGTTCCCAGCAGCTTGACCGTTCCCACGAACGGATTGACCATTGGAAGCACCGGTTTGTCCCTGAGCAACTTGGCTGAACGCGCCGCTGAAAGTCGAACCAGCGACGTCGGATGCATTGGGAGTTTCAGGCGAAGCTGTCTCTGGTGTCGAAGGGCTTTCCGAAGGTGTGCTGGTTGGGCCAGTTGAACTTGGCTGAGCTTCGCTCGAAGACGGAGCGTTGGCGGCTTGGGCAGTCGCATTTTGACGAACCGCAGCGGCGGTATTCAAAACGGCTGATGTGCGGAGTGGGTTGAACTGGCCAAAGACGGAATCGTAGGCTTGAACTTCCGCAACGCTGATCTGAATCGGTTTGGCGGCGATTCGCGTCGACGATGCAAACCCGGCCGAGGTACGCGATTGGGAACCGGCAACATTGGCGTTTGCGTTCACGTTGACTTGGACGTTCGCATTGGCATCAACGTTGGTTTGCGATGCACGATCGGCGGTTGCATTGGCTCGTGCCTGAGCACGTGCGGCCAAGCCAGCGGCGGTTTGGGCAGCGGCTTCGATCTGGCTTCCGACGCGAGCTTGAACACCGTTGGCAACGTTCGCTTGAACGCGTTGTTGCACTTGGCTTTGAACGTTTGCTTGAACCTGGCTCTGCACTCGAGCTTGGACTCGTTGCTGAACTTGGGTTTGAACGTTTTGCTGGACTTGTCCGCGAACACGCGAAAGTGCTCCATCCAATCCTTGGGCTTGAACGGCTCCTCCGGAGCACAGCATGCAAGCGATTGTCAGAGCTTTTGTTGAGTGACGTTTCATCGGTGAGTTCAACTCCATTTAATTGCCTGACGCTTGCCTTCCATCGCACCCACTCACACGACCGTCGTGAATCGGGGTGGCAACCGGCCAACGTCAATTGATACCAATCATGAGCAAACAGACGTTCACCCTCTGACCGGCCGCAAAGTACGCAATCTAAGACGCAAATTTCTAGATGAATTTGCAGTGCTTTCCGCGATGACATCGGTTTGACGACTCAACTAGGCAGCGTTCGCTCGATCCGTGCATGAATGACCTCAACGGCCATCTCCGATCTCTCGCATTGACCACCTGGATGGGGTTTATTTCGGTCCAATGTGCCGCGACCGCCCAAGATTTCACCGCCCCAGAATTCCAAGCCGCGTCGCAACCTTCAGCCACGTCCGATCCCGCCGCGGCCAATGATAAACCGCCACTGAAGCAGCCGAGTCCTGCTCAACTGCGGATGCTGGCGATGCTGCAACAAAAAGTCGCGACCAATCCCAACCATTCCGATTCATGGCGAACCTTGGGACGAATGCAGAAAGCACTCGGCGACGTGGATTCCTCCATCGAGTCGAATCGCAAGGCGTTGGAGCTCGATCCGTTCAATGCGGCAGCTCACTTTGACCTTGGTCAGTTGCTCAGCGACATCTCCCGGCCCGAAGCGGCGCGTTCGCATCTGCAAGAGGTGCTGAAAATTGCTCCTTCGAGCACCTACGCGGATCAAGTCCGCGAGATGGGAATCCAGGCTCCAGCACCAGCCTTGGCACAACTCGGCGCACCCGCCGCGAGCACAGAACAACCCAACCAACGATCGGCGATGGATTGGATGACATCCGACCCAGCCAATGTGACTCGTGCCAACGAGCTTCCCGCACCGCCAAACTTTGACGGTGCTCCAACACAAACCGTCGGCTACGAAATCCAAACCTTTGACGGTTCGGACGACCTCGAGAACCGATTGCGACAACTCGAGAGCGAAGCGGAGGCGTCAACCAGTCCCTTCCGAATCTTTTTGGAAACCGGATTGCTCTACAACACCAACGTCACCCTGACGCCGATCAGCCGCGATCTCGCGCAAGACGAACAAGCCAGCTTTCAGTGGTTCGCCAGCCCCGACCTGGATTGGAAATTGGTACGCCGCGAAAATTCTCGAGCGGGGATGATGTTTCGTGGTTACTTCACCGCGAACGAAAGCCAATTCCAGGAGTTCAACCTGGCCAGTTTTCAACCCGGTGCCTTCGCGGAACGAGACTTTCTGTTCGGCGGAAACGAAGTGATTGGCCGAATGGAGTACGTGTTCTCCAACGACTTCTTCGATGGCAACCAAGTCGGTGACCGACACGCGGGAACAGCCTCGTTCACCGTGATTCGACCTGACTTGAACGCTTGGTATGGATACACCACGATTGCGCAATCCAACTTTGAAGACGACGGTGCAACCCCCGCGCAAACCTCACTCGATGGAACGACGCTGACGTTTGGTGCCAGCCACTTCAAACGCACCCCTTGGGAAGCATTGCCGATGGTCGCTCTTGGAACCGATTTGGAATACGCCAACACCAAAGGCGATGACTATCGGTATCTCTCCATCAATCTGCACGGTTCAACGGACTGGCAAATCAGCGACCGCTGGAAATTCACCCCGACCTGGGGCGTGGGCTATCGCAACTACCCCGACTTCACCGATCCGATCGGTCGCGACGAGATCTTTTGGCGAGTCCACGGAAAGCTGAGCTATCAACTCACCGAGCAACTGTCGATCTCCGCCGTAGCGGGTCACGACCGATTTGCATCGGACAATGAAGACTTCGACACCGAACGATCGGAAGTCGGTGTGCTGATCGGATTCAAACGCTAGCGACACCTTCGGACGCGACTTAGTTGTTCCAAGTGTAGAACGGGATGGCGCGAGTCATCTGGCGACGCACCGGGCGAATTGCGCCGCTCGACTAAGATTCATCGGTTGGCGGAATCATCCAGCAAGAATTATGCGGCTGCATACCAACGTGCGGGTAGTACGTTTCCGCGGCCGGTGCTGACAACAAAATCAGCCGGGTTTGATGGCCAGCCACCTCGTGAGTCAGACGAATCAATTCGCGACCGATCCCTTGCCCCTGGTACTCGACATCCACGGCAAGGTCCGACAGGTAGGTGCAGTAAGCGTGGTCGGAGATCGCTCGCGAAACCCCGATCAGCTTGCCGGGTGTTTCTGGATCAACCACCACTGGATCGTCGACCCAGTGAGCCGTGACAAGCACATCCGCGTGGGCCAACATCTCACGAATCCTTGGCTCATCGTCGACTGGGCGGCGTTCGGCCAAGGTGGATCGTTTCAGCAGATCAATGAACTGCTCCGAGGTCAACTTGAAATCGATGCTGTATCGGATGGCCATGCGACGAGACTGTAAAGGGTGATCTGCTCAGCCGCGTTCGAGAAACGAACAACGACGAGCTTGTGAGGTGAAGAAACACCCGAGACAAGATAGCAGGGCGGACTTCCAGGTTCGCTCACACTTCGTCACGACCACGAATCGCTTCGAACTGCATCACGCAGGTTGGTCCCGATCACCAAAGCGAGCTGGTGGACTGGTGGCCTCAATCGCGACGATGGATTCGACGACCCGATACCGGTGGATGGCTCCTGCAGGGACAAGCCACGAGTCACCGACATCGAGTTTCGCGGTACCACCGTCGAACTCCAACTCCATTGCACCTTTCAGCAAATAGCCAACGGCTTCGTAATCACGAGTGGTTGGTTTGCTGAAACCGCCCGGGCTTTCCTCCCAGCGTCGAAGTGCGACTTGCTTTCCAGTCGCAAGATAAATCTGCCCCATCGCACCTTGTTCGGCGTCCGACTTGGGCGTGATTTGTGGAATGTCCATTGTTCACTCAATTACGTTTTGATTGGAACGGTGTGCCTTCACAGCACGGAGAAAGGTCGCGGACGACCAAAGTCGACGCGACCCATTCGGAATATCAGATGCGGAATGCGAAATTCCGCCTTGATGAGTGACCAGCTAAGCTCGACTCAACAACTGCATGAACTCTCAAACTCAGAGACTTGCTTTTCGGCTTCGTCTTTTGCTAGTCCGTAGCGTTCTTGAACGACGCCGACCAGCTCTTCACGTTTGCCATCGACGCGATCAAGATCGTCATCCGTCAAGTCTCCCCACTGTTGTTGAGCTTGGCCTTTGACTTGTTTCCACTTGCCTTCGATTTGGTCCCAATTCATCACAATTCTCCTAGAGGATGGTTCTTCCGAACTCGCACAAACGAGTGCTGCTCGGGGTTCTGGTGATTTCTATTCTTCGACGTCCACACTCAAGCTGCCATCGTCGAGGTCACGGGTGACTTCCATACCGCCGTCGGGTGTCTCAACGTCCAGCACGGTTTCTTTGTTGTCGCAACCGGAAACGATGAAACCAGCCACCATGGCTGCGGTCAGCAATAGAAAATGAACGACATCACGTGGTTGTCTCATGGTTGGCCCTTTGGGTATGCGCTGTTGATGACGATCGAGGCAACCTGTCGGCCAAAGCCACAACGGCGTCTCGAGAGTAAACACGCTGACGCGAATGGAATGCCAAAATGGTTCACTCATACAACCGGTTGCTGTTTGAGTGAATCCAACCACTCCCCGCCGCTCTCAAGTTTGGGAATCTGTGCGATATCTCGCTGGATCGATCGGTTTCTCCCTCGAGGTGATGCAACTGCCGCAACGAGTCGATTGATCGGAAAACGAACAAGGATGTGGATCGTCCGCTCCATCTGCGGTGGTCATTGTTCGTCTGGGATACTGTGCAGAGTGCGCGTCGGACACGCGATTTACACCTCTCAATCGATTGACCCAAACGGGCCCGTCGCTTCCAATCAAGCCAAATTGAACGTTCGCCTAGCGAGGTTGTTTGAGAGGTTTCCACGACTTCTGAAACGCGTCGAACTGAAACCATGCCAACCGCCCACGCCCCACGACTGAACTACTTGCCGGCGGTGAGTGCGGGTCGGGAGAGACATTTCCATTGAGCGATCCACAACCGGTCCCCAAACCACTGGTCGTCGGAGTGGGCGCAGGCGCGGGCGGAATCGAAGCCCTGAGAGAACTTTTGGCGTCGCTGGGCGACTCACCTGACTTGGCCGTGGTGTTTGTCGCCCATGATTCATCGGAATTGCACTCGCCCCAAGCCGGTGAACTGGCGAGTGTGACTCCCCTTCAAATTGTCGAACTGAAGTCTCGCAAACAACTGAAACCCAACACGGTCTATCTCTGCCCACCCAACAGCCTGCTCACCATCAGCAGCGGTTCCCGGTTGATGCTGAAACAAGCCACCGAAGGAAACTTTGCGACGCCGATCGACCACTTCTTTCATTCCATTGCGGATACACAAGGCGAACAGGGCGTTGGTGTAATTCTGTCCGGTATGGGCACCGATGGAACGCTGGGTTTGAAATCCATCAGCGACGCGGGAGGGATGACGTTTGCCCAAACATCCGGTTCGGCAAAATTTGATTCGATGCCTCGAAACGCCGCGACCACCGGCGTGGCTGATCATGTGCTCTCACCGGAGAAGATCTCGCATGAACTGAAAGACTACGTTCGCTATCTCAAGCAGCAGTCGGACGAACTGGCGAGCGGATCGATGCTCGAACAAATCGAACGATCCATTCCCGAAGTCGCAGAGATTCTGTACAGCGCGACCAAGCACAATTTCAGACACTACAAAACCGGCACACTGACTCGGCGAATTCTGAGGCGAATGCAAGTCCTGCAGATCCCTCACATCGCCGAATACATGAATCGGATGCGTGACGATCAGGAAGAGACTCAAAATCTCTTTCGCGAATTGTTGATTGGTGTCACCGAGTTCTTTCGGGACCCTGCATCCTTCGCGAGGCTAGCTGGCGAAGTAATCCCCAAGATTTTTGAAGGACGACCTGCAAACGACCCGGTCCGAATATGGGTTCCCGGATGCGCGACTGGTGAGGAAGCCTACACCCTCGCCATTCTGTGCCATGAATATTTGGATCGCCTGCAGACTCAAAACGGCGACAAGCTGTCCAACGAGTCTCTTCCTTCTTTTCAAATCATCGCCAGCGACATCGATGAGCGTGCGTTGGCAATTGCTCGGCAAGGTGTTTACCCACTCGGGATCAGCGAAAACATATCCGAGGCGAGATTGAAGCGATTCTTTGTCAAACGCGGCAAGCGATTTCACGTCAAAAGGAATCTGCGAGAATCCATCCTCTTCTCTCTGCACAACCTCATCAGCGACGCCCCGTTCTCGCGACAAGATTTGATTTCATGTCGGAATCTGTTGATCTATTTGGGGCCGCATTTGCAGAAAAAACTCATTCCGCTGTTTCACTACGCTCTGCGACCCAACGGATATCTTTTCCTTGGACCGAGCGAGTCCATCTCGACGCACGGTGAACTATTTCGCAGTGTCGACACGAATCACCGAATCAATCAACGCAGAGGAACTGCAACCGTTGTCGCAACAGGTGACTCCCGCAGTTTCCTCAGCTCGGTCGAAGCGGCCCGGCCCGCAGCGATCGTTCCCCAGGTCGACGACAACCAGGAAGTTCATCAGGTACTGCAGCGGATCATCTTGGACGAGTTCGCTCCCAAATCGCTGGTGGTGGATATCGAAGGCCAGGTCGTCTGTTCGCTTTCCGACACCAGCCCGTACCTGTCCAGCGGCGAAGGCTCATTTCAAAACAACCTGATCGCGATGGCTCGCCGCGGGCTACGCATCGGACTTCGAAGTGCATTCGCGGAAGCCAAAACCAACCGCCGCCGGGTCGTTCGCGATGATCTTTCGGTTCGCTGCGACGAGGGCAACCAACGAGTGAAGTTGACCATCCAGCCCATGATGGGGTTGGGTCACGAAGCCGATTTGTTCATGGTGGTTTTCCAAAACTTTGGACCTCCCGTTCCTGCGAGTGATAACAAGCAGGATGGGTCAACGACGTCGGAGCTTTCCAAGGGATCGAACGAAGACGCCCAACGATTGATTGAGCAACTCGAACGAGAACTTGCAGCAACCCGCGAGGACCTCGAACGTTCGATGCAGGAGATGGAGGCCACCAACGAAGAGCTGAAATCGTCTTACGACGAGATGCTCGCCATGAACCGAGGCTTGCAGACGGCCAACGACAACTTGGAGAATTCGAAAGAAGAAATCCGAAGCAGCAGCGAAGCGGTTGCTCGCGCCAACGCGGACCTGGAAAACTTGTTGCGTAGCACGCGAATCGCCACCATCTTCTTGGATGACGATCTGTCGATTCGAAGCTTCACGCCAGCCGCAACCGAAATCTACGGTTTGATTGCAACGGACGTCGGACGGCCGCTGACACAAATCGTCCCCAATGTTCACAACATGCCGCCGCTTCCGAACTGGGATCAGTTGGTGCAGGCGGACGGCGTCGAAGACACCGTCGTCGCTCATTCTGGAAAAGCGTTCATTCGTCGGGTGCTGCCCTATCGGTCGCACTTGGGCGACCACGATGGCATTGTGCTGACGTTCACCGACGTGACGCAGCTCCGAGAAAGCGAAGAGCTGTTTCAATCACTCGTCCGGGCCTCGGCTCAAATCGTTTGGATCGCCAATACGGATGGTGTCGCCGATTCTGATTCACCAAGTTGGCGTGAATACACGGGACAAACCTTGGATCAATGGCTCGGCTTCGGCTGGCTCGACGCGATTCATCCCGATGATCGTGAATTGACTCAAAAGGTGTGGACAGAGGCGGTCGCCAAAGATCGCCCGCTCGTGATGGAATATCGCCTGCGAAACCGCCACGGCGAATACCGATGGTTCCAAGTCCGCACGGCACCTCAACGTCGTCCCGATGGAACGGTCAATCGTTGGGTCGGCATGAACATCGACGTTCACGATCAAAAGCAAAGCCGTCTGGAGCTTGTTGATCGCGAAGCACACCTGCGTCGTGTGATCAACAATCAACTCGGCTTGGTGGGCGTGATTGATCGCAACGGAATGTTGCTGGAAGTCGACGACCGATCACTGGAATACGCGAGGGTTCACCGCAAAGACGTCATCGGCAAACCATTTCATGAGGCACCATGGTGGAGCTACGACCCCGACGTTGCGCAGCAAATGCGAGACGCGATGCAGCGAGCGTTCCAAGGTGAACCCGTGCGATACGATGTGTCGTTGTTCGCACATGGCGACGACGGCGTGATGATTGACTTCATGATCGCGCCGGTGTTCGATGACAACGGCAACATCGAGTACCTGATTCCCTCAGGCGTTGACATTCGCGATCGCAAAAAGGCGGAGCTTGAACAACAAGAAGTCGCAGTTCGGCTGGAGGCCATCTTCAACACTGCGGTGGATGGCATCATCACGATCGATCGTCGAGGAACCATCAACTCGGTCAATGTCGCGGCCACCAGAATCTTTGGCTACGAGGTCGATGAACTGGTTGGCAACAACATCAAAATGCTGATGCCCGAACCGGAACACAGCGAGCACGACGGCTATTTGCAGACTTACGAACAAACGGGCCAGCGTCACATCATCGGCCATCAGCGACAGGTGATTGGTCAACGTAAAGATAGATCCACCTTTGATTTGGATTTGTCGGTGAGTGAAACGTCTTTGTCGGGCGACCACAAATATGTTGGCATCGTTCGCGACGTGAGCGATCGCGTCCGTTCCGAACAGGCCAAAAAGAACGCTTCGAGACGGATGCAAATGGCTTTGCGAGCGGGCGGGATGGCCGCTTGGGAATGGACACCCAAGAAATGTTTCTGGACCAAAGAGATGTACGAACTGTTTGGTCTGTCAGACGATCAGAAAGCCAGCTCCGAACTCGGTTTTTCGTTGACGCATCCCGATGATCTCGAAGCGTTGAAACGGCACTGGCAAGACGCAATCGAGGGGAATTGCGACTATGAGATCGAGTTCCGGATCGTTCGCCCCGACGGGAAGATGCGTTGGATCACCGGAATGGGCGAAGTGGTCCGCGGGAAAACCGGAAAGGTCACTCGCATGTACGGTGTGAATTGGGATTCAACCCAAGAACACGTGCAGGCGGAAACCCTGCGTGAGAGCGAGCGACGAGCCACCGAAGCTAGCGCATCCAAGAGTGCGTTCCTCGCGAACATGTCTCACGAAATCCGCACACCGATGACTGCGATTTTGGGATACGCGGAATTGCTGCAAGATCTCATTCACGACTCCGAAGGCCAGCATCACCTCCAAACCATTCGCCGAAATGGCGACTATTTATTGGACATCATCAACGACATTTTGGACTTGTCGAAAATCGAAGCGGGCAAACTCGATGTTGAGAACGAGGCATTCGATCCGGCGCACTTGATCGAGGATGTTCGAAGCATCATGGAAGTCCGGGCCACAGAAGCCGGGCTGGAGCTGACAGTCAACTACGGGCAAAAGATTCCTTCCCAAATCCGATCGGATTCAAAACGTCTCAAACAAGTTCTCATCAACTTGGTCGGCAACGCGATTAAGTTCACTCCGGACGGGAACGTTCGACTGGTGGTTCGCATGGATTCCAACCCAGTTCGTTTGTGCGTCGATGTGATTGACACTGGCATTGGGATTGCACCTGAACAACAAGAGCAACTGTTCCAACCGTTCTCACAGGGTGACTCCAGCGTCAGCCGGACGTTTGGCGGAACAGGTCTGGGATTGACGATCAGCCGGCGGTTGGCAGAAATGCTGGGTGGCACCATTTCGTTTCAAAGCGACCTGGGGAAGGGCAGCACGTTCACACTGAGTGTCTTCCCTGGCGACTTGGCGGATGTTCCCATGGTGGATCACTCACAACCACAAGAGGAACTCGCTGATCGTTCGGACGAATCGCCAGCAGAGAAGATTGAATTGAATTGCTACGCGTTGGTGGTGGATGACCGTCGCGACATTCGCTTCCTCAGTCGCCACATTTTGACCAAAGCGGGCGCGACGGTTGAGGAATGCGCCGACGGGCAACAAGCTGTTGACAAGATCATCGAGGACATGAAAGTTGAACATTGCCCCGACGTCATCATCCTTGATATGCAGATGCCGAACTTGGACGGATACGCGACCGCGAGAAAGCTTCGAGAACTCGGTTACGATGCTCCCATCATCGCTCTGACCGCAGACGCGATGCAGGGCGACATGAACCTGTGCTTGAAGGCGGGCTGCAACGATTACCTCAGCAAACCGATCGACGCTGCGAAACTTCTACGGTTGGTCAGCAATTTGACATGAGCGAGCTGACCACCACCGAACAACAACTGCGTTTGGCTTTGTCGATGTCGTCCATGGGCGTCATCCACATCGACTATGAGACCGGACTCGCATCCGCCGACCAGCAAGCTGCGCGGTTGTTCGAGCTACCTCCCGGCCAGCAAGTTGATCGGCAGACGGTCCACGCCAAGTTTCATCCCGAGGATGCACCTGCCATTAATCGGCATGTCGCCGAATCACTGGACCCGAATGGTGCGGGTGAATTCTCGATGGAGCATCGCATTATCCGTCAAAACGGAGAAGTGCGTTGGCTCAGCATTCGGAAGAAGGTCGTTTTCGAGGAACGCGACGGGAAACAAACGCCGGTCTCGTCGCTTCTGGCCGCCGTTGACATCACTCACAAAAAGAACGCCGAAGACAGCCTCAAGCGATCACAAGAAACGTTCGAGAACTTGGTTCAAAACAGTCCGTTTGGGATCTACGTTGTCGATGACACGCTGGCGATGCGTTATGTCAGCAAGGGCGCTCGCGAAGTTTTCTCTCAGTTCAGACCGATCGAAGGTCATGACTTCGAGGAAATCATGTTCACGCTTTGGCGTGAGGACTTCGCCGCGGAGATCGTGGAACACTTCAAGCACACACTCAAAACCGGTGAACCCTATCAGGCACCCGCTTTCGTTGAGAATCGAAACGACACCGACCAAGTCGAATCCTACGAATGGGAAATCGAACGCACGACGCTTCCCAACGGCCAATTTGGAGTGGTGTGCTATTTCTACGACGCCACCGAACACGAACAAGTCGCTGAATCCATCCGTCGTCGAGAGCAGTATTTTCGCGAAATGACGGACGCTGCTCCGGCGATGTTGTGGGTGACCGACACCGATCACTCCTGCACATTTCTATCGCGTGGCTGGCAAGACTACACCGGGCAATCTCAAGTCGAAGGCACGGGCATCGGTTGGTTGGAAATGGTTCATCCGGACGACCGAGATGACGCTCGTCGACTCATCTTCTCGGCGCTGAATCAACGCAAACCATTCGAACATGATTTCCGACTTCAAAACGCCGACGGAAGCTATCGGTGGGCCATCGATGCGGGCCGGCCCAAGTTCGGCTCCAAAGGCGAATTCGAGGGATACATCGGAAGTGTGATCGATGTGCACGACCGCCATTTGGCCGAAGAATCACTTCGCCAACGTGCCTCAGATATCGAAGCCAGTGAAAGCCGGCTTCGATTGGCAGCTGAAACGACCGGTTTCGGAACCTATGACATCACGACCACGGGCTCCCAAGACATTTGGTCCGATGAGCTGTTTCGCATCCTTGGCCTGCCACCGGACGGTATCGCGGATGAAAACCGCTATGAGATGTTGGTGCATCCGGAAGATCGCGATCAATTCCGAGAAGCTTTGCAGCAATCCATGGCAGCGGATGGCCCCGATCGCCACTCGGTTGAGTTTCGCGTCATTCGGCCCGATGGCGAAACTCGCTGGCTCGTCGATACCGGCCGCACGTTTCGCGAAGGTATCGAACAAGATCGTCACGTTGTCCGCCGCGTCGGCACGGTTCAAGACATCACTGACCGCAAGGTTTTCGAACAATCGCTGCAACGCGCTAAACAAACTGCTGAGATGGCCAACCGTTCTCGCGGCGAGTTCCTGGCCAACATGTCGCATGAAATCCGAACACCGATGTCGGCCATCCTTGGTCACGCTGACATTCTGAACGATCACTTGAAGGATCCGGACAACTTGTTGGTCGTGGAAACGATCCGGCGAAACGGGAATTTCTTGCTGGCGATCATCAACGACATCTTGGATCTATCTAAAATCGATGCGGGCAAAATGGACCTGCAGATGCAATCCGTTCGGCCGGATACCATCGTGGGCGACATCCGATCTTTGATGGACGTTCGAGCCGCGGAAAAGGACCTGCCACTCAAAGTTGAATTTGCCGGCCCCATTCCGGAAACCATTCGCACCGACGCGATTCGGTTGCGTCAGATCCTTTTGAATCTGCTTGGCAACGCGATCAAGTTCACCAACGATGGCGAAGTGCGACTGCACATCCGCTATGACGAGCGATCCAAGCTGTTGAACTTCGATGTGATTGACACCGGTGTCGGCATTTCGCCGGACAAACTGGACACCTTGTTCGAACCGTTCACGCAAGTCGATAGCACTTCGACCCGGTCGTACGGTGGAACGGGATTGGGACTCACCATCTGTCGTCGATTGTCGCACGCGTTGGGCGGCCAAATCGATGTTTCTAGTCAACCTGGCAAGGGCAGCCGGTTCACCTTGTGCTTGAAGGTCAACGCCAGCGGCAAACTGGTCCAACCCAACCTCAACAGCCTACCAACTGTCGAAAAACCTCAGCCAGAGATTCAGCTGTCGACCAGTGTTTTAGTGGTCGATGACCGAAGGGACATCCGTTATTTGGCCCAACACTTCATCGAGAAAGCGGGCAGCACGGTTTACACAGCAACAAACGGACAGGAGGCGATCGACTTCATTGAATCGCCCGACTCACCGCCGGTCGACTTGATCGTGATGGACATGCAAATGCCGGTCATGGATGGATACGAAGCCACCACCGAACTCCGACGGCGCAAATGCAAATTGCCGATCATCGCTTTGACCGCCAACGCGATGAAGAGCGACCGCGAAGAATGCTTGGCGGCGGGTTGCACCGACTACACCACCAAACCGTTGGATCAACAGAAGCTGATTCAAATGATTGCCCGCCTGACCACCTAGATCATCATGCAACCGACCGACTCTGATTCCGTCCCGATGGTTTTTGCAATCGCAACCATGGACACCAAAGGCGAAGAACTGAGTTTCGTGGCGGAGCAGTTGCGGGCTCAAGGGTTGTCCGTCGCAACGGTCGATGTCGGAACGCTTGACCCGCCAACTATCGAGCCGACTGTCACGCGAGAGCGGGTCGCTCGATGCAATTCGACCACCGACGCTTTGAATGTTGACGATCGCGGCCAAGCCATTGATGCCATGAGCATCGCACTTCAACACTACCTCTCACATGAACATCAATCGGGCCGAGTTGCCGGTGTGATCGGATTGGGAGGCACCGGCGGAACGGCATTGATCTGCCCGGCGATGGCAGCTCTGCCGATCGGGCTTCCCAAGTTGATGGTTTCCACCGTGGGCGGTGGCGATGTTTCCGCGTTTGTTGGCGGCAGTGACATTCTGATGTTCCCATCAATCGTCGATGTCGCGGGACTGAACCAAGTCTCGACCAAGATCCTCTCCAACGCGGCCCACGCTTTGACGGGAATGGTTTCGATCCCAACTCCAGAGGTGAAAGTTCGGCCGGCGATTGGCTTGACCATGTTCGGCGTCACAACGACGTGCGCCACCGCTGTTCGGTTGTCGCTGGAAGCGGACGGATTGGATCCGTTGGTCTTTCACGCGACTGGAACCGGCGGCCGCGCGATGGACAAATTGGTCGAATCGAAAATGATTCGAGGTGTCTTGGACATCACCACGACTGAAGTTGCCGATGAGGTGGTCGGCGGTATCTTCCCAGCGGGACCAACACGTTTCGATGCGATTTTGAAGTCGGAAGTGCCTTACGTGATGAGTTTGGGTGCGGTGGACATGGTGAACTTCCGAGCCCGATCCACCGTGCCGGAAAAGTTCAGCGATCGATTGCTGCATGTTCACAACCCGCAAATCACATTGATGCGAACAACACCGGAAGAGAACCGCGAAATCGCTCGCTGGATCGCCAACAAGGTCAATCGCTCGACTGCCGAAGTGGTGATTCTGATTCCGGAGAAAGGCGTCTCGGCGTTGGATGCTCCTGGCCAACCGTTCTTTGATCCGAAAGCTGACGAAGCACTCTTCAGTGAGCTGGAAAGGTGCGTTGAGACGACTCCCAATCGAGCCGTTCGTCGCTTACCGTATCACATCAATGATCCGGAATTCGCGAATGCGTTGACGGACGCTTTTCGAACGATGTGGAACCGTTTTTGAATCGGAACCGCGTGAAATTCGATCCTCTTCCAAATCGATGACTCATCCAGCACCACGCACCATGACTCAGACACGCGAATCCATTCTGGCCGGATTTCGAGAGAAACAGGCGGCCGGCAAACCAATCATCGGCGGTGGAGCCGGTGCCGGCATCTCTGCCAAATGCGAAGAGGAAGCTGGCATCGACTTGATCGTTGTTTACAACTCAGGCCGTTACCGAATGGCGGGACGCGGTTCTCTGTCGGGGTTGCTTCCGTATGGGAACGCCAACGAGATCGTGAAGGGCATGGCGCCCGAAATCCTGACCGCGGTCAAGCACACACCGGTTTTGGCGGGCGTTTGCGGAACCGATCCATTTCTCTTGCGAGATCATTTCTTGCAGGAGCTCAAATCGCTTGGGTACGCCGGCATCCAGAACTTCCCGACGGTGGGGCTGATCGACGGTACGTTCCGAGCCAACCTGGAAGAAACGGGCATGAGTTTCCAGCTGGAAATCGAATGCATCGCGGCGGCTCATGAAATGGATCTTCTGACCACACCGTATGCATTCGACCCGGAGCAAGCACGCGAATTGACGAGCGCGGGAGCTGACATCATCGTCGCTCACATGGGACTGACAACGTCCGGAACGATCGGTGCTCAAACTGCGATGACGCTCGACGACAGTGTCCGCGCCGTCGACTCAATTGCCTCCGCGGCTCGCGATGTTCGCGCGGATGTGTTGGTGCTTTGTCACGGCGGTCCCATCGCAGAACCGGATGACGCTCAGTACGTCATGGACCGTTGTCCGATCGACGGTTTCTATGGCGCGAGTTCGATGGAACGCCTGCCCACTGAACGTGCTATCACCAACCAGGTGCGATCCTTCGTCGATCTGAAACTTTCTCGGTAAAGTCGACCCGATCGACAATCTCCGAAAATTCATCCTGAAGCATCAAACTCAGACCGGAGTCTTGGTCGATACACGTGAGGAACGTCCCGCCTGCATGGAGCGAACCCTCAAGTGCGAATCGACACGCGCCAATCCGGAGTGATGACGCTCGAAGACCATCGTCGGGCTGCCGACCAAAACGTGCAAAGCGTCTTCAGCGAGGTGCTGGAGAACTTTGGCCGCGAAGGGTATGCAAACGCCGAACCGGTCTCGACCGAAACCCCGTTGGATTCACAGATCCAGCAATCCTGGACCAATTGGTATCGAGTCGAACAACTTGGGCGTTATCGCGGCCAAGAGGACGCGGCGGCCCTCGGCGAATCCTACGCCGGCGTGATGTCCCAGGCCTACGACGAAGGCGGCTATGCGACACCGAAGGACTTCCTACGCGGACTGCCAGCGGAAGAACTGGAAACCGTCCAGACGATCCATCGATTGGCCGATCCAATCCAGGTCGATTCGTTGAGCGAAGAAGGGGCCCTCAATCTGCTGGTCCCACCCGCCGCACAAGTGGACCTCAACCGAGATGGGATCACACAGTCAGGCAGAGCCAACGGCATTCGGTTTCCCGACAGCACCACTTCGCCTGAGGTGACGGAAGCTTGGAATGAGGCGACCGCGGGCATGTCCTGGGGCGAGCGTGCGATTTACGAACTGCGAATGAAACTTCCTGTGTTGACAGCGAATTTTGTCGTCAACGGCGAAGGCCAAATCACTGGGCAGCGTGAACCGGGCGATCCTGATTGGGTCAATCCAATGGAAGACCCCGAGTACTCCTTCGTCGATGAAACGCAACGTTGGATCGACTACTTGGACTACTTCAAGAACCAGATCGATCCGGATCAGTACGCCAAAGATCGAAGCTTCTTCGAGTCGTTCCAGCAAAAGCTGATCGAACACGACGCTCCCTGAGGCCCCTCGTCGGAACGAGCTCGCAGCTAGTGCTTCGACCGTGAAACGAACGCGGGAAACAGTTGTGTTTCACAGCGGTGGATTTCACGATCGCGTGATTCTCGTCTCTTTGAATCGCTGACAAACCAGCGACCACACTCTTTCAAAGAGAAACAAAATCCCAAACTTGATTGAAGTTCGGGGGGAGAGACGTATTCGCCTTGTGGCACCCGCGGAACCATTGGTAGAGACGGGAAGATCTCGTTTCTCGTGCCACGGATATGGCTGCTCATGCCGTCTCGATTCAACCGCTGCAATCTTTCAAGACATCGCTTCCTGGCGTGTTTTGTCTGCTGCCTGGCCATCGCCTGCTCACCAAATATCCTCCACGCCCAATTTGGCGGCGGTGGTGGTGGCATGGGTGGCGGCCAAGCTCAAGCGCCCGCAGCCGCAACCAAACCAAAATTTCGCGACCACATCCACAACCGTGACGGCATGGCACTGCGTCGCGAAGAAGGCGATGTTGTTGTTGCCGCAGTCCAACTGGTTGGCAACCAAGTCATCAGCTCCACCGACATCTTGGCGGAATTGCAAACCCGCAAAGGTCGTTTCTACAGCGAAGAAACTGTGCTGTCCGACATCGGTCGTTTGAACGACATGGGATCCTTCGATCACGTCACCTTTCAAACGGAAGAACGCGTCACGCCGGCCCCTGGCTCCAACGGCAGCGTAACACAGAAGAGCGTGTTGGTCACCTTCTACGTTCGCGAACGAGCGATGGTGTCGAAGGTCATTTACCACGGTGACTACGCGATGAACGGCCGCGAATTGTCGGGACGTTCAGGAATCGCCGAAGGCGATCCACTCAGCGAATTTGCGATCGAAACCGGCAAACGTCGATTGATCGACTACTACCACGAAGAAGGCTTCAACCAAGTCTCAATTGTAGCGTCCATCGGTCTGCCCGGTGATTCCAACGCGGTCGTCTTTCGGATCAATGAAGGCCCGAAAGAACGTATCGACGACATTCGTATCGAAGGCGCTTCGATCGTCAGTGAATCGCGTTTGAAGAAGGTCATTCAAAGCCGCGGTCCGATGATGGGCATCATGAGCTACATCGGAAATGTGGCGGACATGAAAAAGATCGACGCCGACGTCAACGTGCTGGCATCGTACTACCACAACCTTGGCTTTCTGACCGCGACGGTTGGACGCCGAATTGAATACGACCGAACCGGCAAATGGCTGACGATCGTGTTTGTGGTCAACGAAGGGCCGCGATTCAGCATCGGTGACGTCCAAATCGTTGGCAACGAGTACGTGACTGAGGAATCACTTCGAAGACGTCTCGAATTGAAATCCAACGATGTCTTCAGCGGCACCAAGATGCGAAAGGACATCGGCGAGATCGTTTACGGCTACGGTGAACTGGGCTTCATCTACGCCGAGGTCAATCCAAAGACGATCATGCGAGACGAGAACGGCATCGTCGATTTGGTTTACGAGATCACCGAAGGCGATCGCTGGAAAGTGAACAGCATTCGCGTGGAAATCGATGGGGAACCTCACCTCATGCGAGAGACCACGATGCTGAACCTGATCGAAATGCGAGAAGGTGACTACATCGACCGACGCGACTTAGAAACCGGCCGCAACCGAATTGAACGCAGCAATTTGCTGGAAACCAATCCAACGATCGCTGAACCGCCGGACATCATCGTGAAGCCGTTGGAGGGATCGCTGAGATGACCTCCAAAACAACAATGAATTCACTCCCGCTCGAGTCTCGCTTCAAGTCATGGATGCGTGCTGTGACCCAATCTTCTGAACCCGATGCTTCGCCAAACTCGAAGCATCACACGGCATCGCGCTGGATCGATGATATCAATCGTTCGCTGCTGACTCGCGTCTCGGCGTCCGCGTTGATTGCTTTGTCGTCCCACTTCCTCTCGCCTTCGGCAGGGGTCGCGCAAACGGCATACCCGCCACCGGCTCCACCCTCGTCCTACGGTGCGCCACCGCCGGCCCCCGCCACGACAACCTACGGGCAATCGGTCTATGGCGGCCCGTCCGCGTACGGTGCTCCCGGGACAACTGCTCCGGCAACGTCCGCTGCCGCACCCGCCGCCGGCAATCCCTACGCCGCACCAACCTATGGCGGAAACGGCGCTGTTCCCGCGACAACTTATCAAGGTGGCACTTACCAAGGTGATGTTTACCAAGGCGGAACTTTGCCCGGACCATTGCAGGGCAGTTTTCCATCCTCCACCAGTTTGGCACCACCGGTCGTCAGCCAACCCACCGTTCGCGAAGCCGATCTGATCATTCAAGGTTACCCCGCTCGGACGGGACGTTTGATGTTCGGCGGAGCAGTCAACAGTGACGCTGGAGTCACCGGCCAAGTCACGATCGATGAACGCAACTTTGACATCAGTCGTTGGCCGACCTCGTTTGGCGATCTGTTCAGCGGAACCGCGTTTCGTGGTGCAGGCCAAACGTTTCGAGTGGAAGCGGCCCCCGGCAGCGATTACCAGCGTTACACAGCCCAATTTGCTGACCCAAACTTGCTGGGCTACTTGCCGATCAGCATGTCGCTGAGCGGTTTCTTGTACGACCGCAATTTTGACGACTGGGACGAAAACCGCCTCGGTGGTCGAGCCAGCTTTGGTTACCGCGTGACGCCCGACCTTTCCGTCTCACTCGGGATGAGCGGACAGAATGTTGAGATCACTGACCCGCGAGTCAACACCGTTCCCGAACTGAATGCGGTGCTTGGCGACAATGCTCTGTTCAGCGGCATGGCATCATTGATCCACGACACACGCAACAGCCCACTGCAACCCAGTCGCGGTCACTACTTTGAACTGAGCTTCGAACAAACCTTCGGCGACTACGAATACTCCACCTTCGAAGCCGAGTACCGCAAATACTGGTTGCTTCGCGAACGTGCTGATGGTTCCGGAAAGCAGACGCTTTCGTACAGCGTTCAGCTCGGATTCAGCGGCGACGAAACTCCCATCTTTGAGAACTACTTCGCCGGTGGTTACGCAACGCTACGTGGTTTCGATTTCCGTGGTGCCAGCCCCGTCATCAATGGCGTCGAAGTCGGTGGCCAGTTCCAATGGTTGAACTCGGTCGAATACATGTTCCCACTGACGGCGGACGACGCTTTTCGAGGCGTTGCGTTTGTGGATTTTGGAACGGTCGAACAAGACATCGAGATCGATGCGGACAACTTCCGAGTCGCGCCCGGTTTCGGTCTTCGCGTTGCGATCCCGATGCTCGGCCCGGCGCCGCTGGCGTTCGACTTCGCGTTTCCAGTCGCAATGGCTGACACCGATGATGAGCGAATCTTCAGCTTCTACATGAGTGCGATCCGCTAATCACCTGATCGACTTTCCGGGCGGTCAGAAAGCAGGGCAACCAATCAGCCTTTCGCCGAACCGGTTCGGCTGGACGCGGCCTTCTCTTCGGCCGCACTCGGTCGAAAGTACTTTGGCAACACTTCCATCGGATCGGTGGTTTGGCCCACCAAAAACTTTTGGTGAGAATGTCCGGCTAAAGCGGAAGCCAAAGTTTGCTTCCTTCCGACCGGCTGCAAATGTTCCGTCGGCAGGCCCGGTTTGATTGCATCTCCCGTGACCCAGGTTCCGGGCGAGGCCGATTCCAAGGCTGCCAACCATTCGGCTCGATCCATCAACTCGACTTCTCGGACGGATTGCCATCCTGAGTCGGTTGCTTCAAAGGATCCGACAAACGTCTGACCTCGATAGGCGTCCAACCCAACGATCAATCGCTGGCCTGGATCCGGCAAGTCAACACCGGGACCGCCGGAGCGTGAAATTCCTGGGGGCAAAATTGCAGCTGCCAAAACGGACAGCGAATCCGAGGTCACCACGGGGATTCCCCATGCATAGGCCAAAGTTTTCGCCGTGGATGCGGCGATGCGCAAACCGGTGAATGATCCCGGACCATCGGCGACCGCGATGAAGTCGGGCCGGCTGGCTCGCGTTGCGGCGGCCGATTCAACTGGGTTGATCTGAGCATTCGAATCAGCTGGATTGAACTTCAACAGCAACGATTGCAACGCCGGGGTCAGCGATGCGGTCGCACGAACGTCGCCGGGCAGGTCGTCCGTTTGAGCGACTTCACCATCGCATATCAACGCCACCGATCCCTCTCGCCCGATGACTTCCAAAGCCAATCCGATGACCGGTCGTGGGCTGTCAGATTCGGTCTGGGAGGTCATGTTCGAGAACTCGTGGAGTCAATTGCGTGGGATTGTCGTGCAAATTTAGTCCAGACTACAATGACACCCGGCAGGTTTAGCATCCAGGTGAGGTGACCGAGGAATTTTGTGAAGCGAGCGTTGATCAGCGACATCCACGGGAACCTCGAAGCGCTGCAAGCGGTTCTGCAAGACATCGACTCGGTCGGTGTCCAAGAAGTCATATGCTTGGGCGATATCATTGGGTACGGACCCAATCCGTGCGAGTGTCTGGATCTGGTGATGCGGCGGTGCAAACACACCATCTTGGGCAACCACGACCAGGCGGCTTTGTTTGACCCCGACGGGTTCAACCCCATGGCCCTCCGCGCGATCTACTGGACTCGCGACGAGCTGGATAGTGGCAAAGGCGGCCCCGCCCAAGTCAACGCCCGGTGGGACTTCCTCGGGGAACTGCCACGGTTCATCGAGGACGGCGACTATAAATTCGTCCACGGTTCGCCTCGCGACCCAACCAATGAATACGTCTTCCCTGAGTACATGTACGACGCCCGCAAGATGGAAATCTTGTTCGGCAAAATCGATCAGTACTGCTTCATGGGACACACGCACTTGCCAGGCGTGTTCACCACCGAATGTGAATTCGTCACGCCGGACGAATGTGATCACACATATGCATTGGGCAACAACAAGCTGATGATCAACGTGGGAAGCGTTGGGCAACCGCGGGACGAGAACAATCAATCGTGCTACATCATCTTGGACACCGATGCCAAAACGGTGACCTATCGCCGGGTCGAATACGATTTCGAACAGACAGCTCAGAAAATTTACGCACAACTCGATCTGGACGATGCACTCGGCGATCGACTGAAGCGAGGACATTGATCGGGTGACACGTACAGCCATTCTTAGCGACATCCACGGAAACCTGTCCGCACTCGAAGCCGTCTTGGCGGATGTCGAATCACAAAAGGTGGACCGCATCGTCTGCTTGGGCGACGTGGTCGGCTATGGCCCGGAACCCTGTGCCTGCCTCGACACCGTGATGGGTTTTGACTTCTGCGTTTTGGGCAACCACGACAGCAGCTCGCTGTTTGACCCAGAAGGTTTCAACGTCGCGGCTGAACAAGCGATTTTCTGGACCCGCAGCCGGTTGGAAGAAACCGGAGACGATCCCGGTGCCAGCCGCAAGCGAATCGAATACCTGTGTGGCTTGCCACGCACGGTTCGCGAAGATCATTGGTTGTTCGTTCATGGTTCGCCCCGTGGACCAACGAACGAATACGTCTTCCCTGAAGACGCCCAGAACACCAAGAAGATGGAAAAGCTCTTTTCGCTCGTCCCACGAGTTTGCTTCCAAGGGCACACGCACGTTCCCGGCGTTTTCACCATGGAACAACGTTTCGTTCGTCCCGCGGACACCGGAACGGGATACTCGCTGGCCGACCCCAACGCAAAATTGATGATCAATGTCGGCAGCGTTGGTCAACCACGAGACGGTGACCCTCGCAGTTGCTACGCGATTGTCGAACCGGATTTGGTGATGTTCCGCCGAGTCGAATACGACATCGAACGAACGGTCCAGGCGATTGAGAAAGAAGCGGAGCTGGACAATTTCCTGGGCTACCGTCTTCGCGAAGGTCGCTGAGAAAGACTAGACGCGGACGTCGATGTGACCGCTGGCAAGTTGCTTTTGCACGTCGGCGACTTCGGCGATCATTTGAACAATCGCATCGCCGGTTTGTTTCTGCACATCCAGATTCTGCCCGAGCAAGGCCACATCAATCTGCGTTTGCGTCGCATCTTGGCGCGCTTGCAGAACCTGCTGAACGGCTGGTGGGATGGCACTCATGGTCAAACTCGCAAAAAGGTTTGCACGTTGCGTCGAACCAAGCACACCCTCGCTCGACACGCAAACCTACGCCATCTTTCGACTCGAGCCGCCTCATTCCTCCCCATCGGCGCGCGGAAACCACGCCGAACGTGCACCGATGTCCACGCTGATTCCGATTTTGCGGGTCGCGCGGGCAAGTGTCATCGGCCGTCACCCAGCCAACTCCACCGATCAGTTGCCTTGCAAGATCGCCGGAATTGGTTTGCCCGCGAGTTCGTCCATGATTCCCTGGCTGCGTTCCTGCGCGTTGAGGACTTCCATTTTCCCGACGAACAGCATCACTTCGCCGCCTTCGGGAATCGCGTCCTGAATCAATTTGCCAGCAGCACGCCCGGCCAAGTAGTTGCTGGTTCCGAGATAGAACTTTCGTCGCGAAGCGGGTGCATCGCTGTCCTGGCAAATCACCGCTGCTGCTTTGCAGGCATCGTTGATCATCGCAACTTGGTTTTCGGGATCGATTGGACTGATCGCGATTCCGTCCACTTTGGCCGCCACGTTGGATTCCAAGAATCGCTTTTGCTCTTCAATTGAACCTGACGAAGGCATCTGCACATCGACTTCGCAACCAAACTGCTCCGCGGCTCGCTTGCACCCCGCGTCGGCCAAAGTCCAAAATGGATCCAAGGAATTGGTGATGTAGGCGACACGAACGCCCGCCCCATCGATCTGTTCGTCGCCGGACAAAATCGGTCCGTTGCCTGATTTGATGGCATCGATGTCTGCGGCAAACTCATTGACGTTTTCACCGGTGATCGATCGGTGTGGAATGATGATCATTCCCGACTCTGGCACATCGATTTCGCCGCCCTTCGCGAGAGTCGTCAACCACTGCACGCTTCGAAAGCCAAACGCGTAGGGTTGTTGGACGACGGTTCCGTGCACGGACTGATCGCGGATGCCCGCCAAAGTGTCCGGGTGCTCGTCGAAACCAACCACGGCGACTTTTCCAATCGCGTCACTGCTACGAAGCCCAGCCAGAATCATTGGCGTGTTCTGGCTCCACAACCCGACCAAGCAAGCCACATCTGGATGCCGCAGCAATGTTGTCTCGGTGTTTTCCTTCGCTTTCGAGTTGTCTTGGTTGTCGGTCAAAATCCCTAGCACGGTGTAATCGCCGCACTGCCTTGGGAAACCAGTCGCGTCCGCGGAAGCTTCCGCCACCGCGCCGGAGCTCGATTGTGCTTTCTCTGAGGAACTGGAATCAGATTTGCTGCATCCAAGCACCAGAACCAGACCGAGACATCCCAACCAATAACGAGTCATAGCGACCATTCGCGAACGAGAACCAGAAGAAGAAACACAGCCAGTCTAGCAAAGTCACTCGGTGTCCATGCAGCGATGCTTCGGCATACCGAAAGCTTGAAAGCCCGCCCAATGGTTCGCGAAATCGCGTTCAATCGGAGAAAGATTTGGCGGAAGCCGTGACTCGATCAGACATTTTATTCCCACGACTTCCGATTCCGCGACGCATAAAATTCAGTGGATCCCGTCGCGAACGACTCCCGCAGCTCTTCCCCCAACAACCATTCAGGTGCCTCATGAACACGTCCGTCAAAACATTCTCTCCAACCAACCATCGCGTGCCCGCATGGGCGTCCGCGAGTCTCGCAACTTTGGCAATCGGAATGCTGGGAGCGTTTCTCTTCGCTTCGGATGCGTCCGCGCAGGGATACCGATATGGGATCCAAAGTAACGGATTCAATCGTGGCGGCAGCTCCATCATTGGCCAGCGAGGTGGCTTGCCTCAGAACAATTACACCGCCAATCGTCCTGCCGTGAGCTCAAGCAGTTCGAACCGTGGGTCGGTGACAAATTACTACTACAACACCCCACGTCGATACAGTTATCGCCGAGGCTACGGTGGATATGGGTACGGCGGGTACGGGTATGGTTACGGCGGCTATGGATACGGGTTTGTCCCCGGATCGGTCAGCGGGACGGGATTGCAAATCGGCCCCGGCGGCGGAGTGCAATTTGGAACCGGAACCTATTTCACTGTGCCGCGCTACTACGGCGTGCCAACCTACCGGTCCCGTTGAGCCGAGCTGCTGGCGGGATGGACCGCGAGGTGGAATGGTGGCGAAGCGACCCAAAACTGGCCGACAAACGAAGTTCACGCCTCTTTTGGTTCGCCCTTTGCCTGTGAGTGGGCTGTGACCATAATGTCGGCCCACATTCCCAACGCACCAGGATCTCCTCATGTCTCTCGCCGTCGAGTCCAAACCAGACGTGGATCACCAATCCACCTATTTCCGCTGTATTTCAGGCTGCAGCGCAAAGCACTCGATCTTTGATGTGATCTACACCTGCCCAACTTGCGGCAGCTTGCTAGAGGTCTATCACGAGCGAGAGCCACTGAAAAAGAAGAACGCCTACCAATGGCAACAACTCTTCGATTCGCGTGCCAGCACCTCAAAATGGCCGTTTGGTAGCGGTGTCTGGGGCATGCGGGAATGGGTCGTCCCGTCCCTCGCCGACGAAAACGTCGTCAGCATGTTCGAGGGAAACACAAACCTGTTTTGGGCAGAACGACTCGGTGATCAACTGGGCGTTCCTGATCTATGGATCAAGCTGTGCGGCAACAGCCACACCGGCAGCTTCAAAGACTTGGGCATGACGGTGCTGGTCAGCGTCGTCAAACAAATGATGGCCCAAGGAAGCAGCGTCAAAGCGGTCGCTTGTGCCAGCACCGGTGATACCAGCGCGGCACTCGCCGCATATGCGGCCTACGCCGGTATCCCTGCTGTGATCTTCTTGCCCGCTGGGAAAGTCAGCACGGCTCAGTTGATCCAGCCCGTTGCCAATGGTGCTCACGTGTTGGCACTCGACACTGACTTCGACGGCTGCATGAAAATTGTCCAAGAAGTCACCAAGGATGATTCGATCTATCTGGCCAATTCGATGAACAGCCTTCGGATCGAAGGTCAAAAAACGGTCGGCATCGAATTGGTTCGCCAGTTCGAATGGGAAGTCCCGGACTGGATCATCATCCCGGTTGGTAACCTTGGCAACATCAGCGCTCTTTACAAGGGATTCAAGCTGATGCTGGATTTGGGCCTGATCAATCGCATGCCGCGCCTCGTCGCCGCTCAAGCGGAGCGTGCCAACCCGTTCTACACTGCCTACAAGAATGGCTTTGCTGAAAAGGTCAGCGTCACAGCTCAAGACACACTTGCGAACGCAATTCGCATTGGTGATCCGGTCAGCTACGCGAAAGCGGTCAAAGCCGTCCAAGAGACCAACGGCATTGTCGAACAAGCCACCGAAAATGAATTGGCGGAAGCTTCCGCAACCGCCGATTTGACTGGCATGTTCACTTGCCCTCACACCGGCGTCGCCTTGGCCGTGCTAAAGAAATTGATCGATCGAGGCGAGATCTCTTCGAAAGACAAGACCGTCGTCATCAGCACCGCACACGGGCTGAAGTTCACCGATTTCAAAGTCGGCTATCACGAGTCAACTTTGGATGGCATCGACAGCAAACATGCCAACCCAGCGGTCCATTTGCCCGCCGACGCCAGCGCTGTCAAAGACGAAATCGCCCGACGCCTCGAACAGCACAACGGCTGATTCAGCGAACTCGCTGCGAAACATCACACAGCGGTGACACCCACCGCTTGCTCACGCGGCATCTTGCTCGACTTTGCCGTTCGCTCGACAGCTTTGTCCGAGTCATCGGTTGGCACCCAAATCTGAAACTCCGTTCCAACGCCGTCTTCTGAGGCGATATCGATGGTGCCACCGTGTCTTTTCACAATGATTTGATACGCGATGGAGAGCCCTTGACCGGTGCCTTTTCCAACTGGCTTCGTGGTGTAGAACTGGTCAAAGCATCGGCGACGAACGGATTCCGGCATGCCGTTGCCTGTGTCGCCGACGGTGATCAATACCCCATCATCTTTGAGCGACGATGTCACCGAGATGCGTCCGAGTTCACTGGACGACGAAACCTCGCTCTTCTCGCCAATCGCATCCGCCGCGTTGACGAACAAATTGCAAAACACTTGCGAAAGTTCATTTGCGTGACAGTCGATGTTGGGTTCCGCCTCGCACAGTTCCAACTCCATCTCAGCAGCGTATTTCCAACGCCCACGTGAAATCGCGACGGAGTTTCGTAAGACTTCATTCACGCTGGTGTTTGCTTTGCCAGACTGCCCGGGATGAGACAGCACTCTCATTGCTCCGACGATCTGCACAACGCGGCTGATCGACTCCTGCGTGTCAGCGATTGCCGCATCACTTTCGCCCAGCAACCTCTTCCATCGATCGCTGTTCAGCTTGTTGGTAATTTCTTGAATCTCCGCATCGTCGGATTTGTTTTCCGCGAGAAGCTGAAGTGTTTTCTGCACGTTTTCTTGGAAGTCTTGCAAGAATTCGATGTTGCCCGACATACACTGAAGCGGGGTATTGATCTCATGTGCGATCCCTGCCGCCAATTGACCGACCGCTTCCATCTTCTCAGCAGCGTGCAATCGCTCCTTCAAATCCGCTTGGCTGGTCATATCAACTGCCAACACAACCAACACTTCATTCCCCAAGAACTCGGCATGTTGCACGCTGATCGATGCGGGGTAAGTTGAACCGTCCTTCCGAACCGCGGTCGCTGATTGTTGAGTGAAGCCGGTTTGATCGTCGAATGCTGATAGCCGGAATTGCTTCAACTCTCCGAACTCTGTTTCGAAAATCGAATCAAAAGTTAACTCGGAGAACTCATCCTCATCCCACTGCAAGTTCGTTCGAGCGCCTCGGTTGAGGCTGAATACCTGCCCAGAATCAGCGTGAACAATCACAATCTCGTTCGGTGAGTCATCAAGGATTGCCGTCAGCGACTCGGCTCGCTCAGTCGCTTCCGCCAACGCGGATTGATCATCGCAAATGTGGTCGACCATTTTGTTGTAGCTATCAACCAAGTCACCGATGGCAGTGCCGTATTCAGGTTGCACTTTGCAGGATGGATCGAGCTTTCGCATTCTTGATGCGGCGTCCATGCTGACCGCCAAGTCCAGCAGACGACTCGACGCTTTGTGCTCAGCGACGTTGAGACCCAATCGCTCCGTCTCGGGATCAACTCGTAGTTGATAAAACACGCCGACTGTTCGCAGCAGCAGATAGGTGCCAACGAAAACAAACCCAAACGTCGCGAGAACTCCGAAGGCTTGCACCGCCAAGAAGTCCCAACGTGATAGGCCAGGAGCCAGCTCGTCAGCGCGAATGAACAGTGCCAGTGCGATCGTTCCCCACGCTCCACAAAATCCATGCACCGCGATCGCGCCCACAGCATCGTCAACTTTCAAGCGAATCAACAACAGATCAGCCAACAACACGACCACCCCTGAGACCGCCCCAATCAGTGCGGCTGACTTCGGATCGATCATGCTGCCTGATGCGGTGATCCCGACCAAGCCGCCGAGCAAACCGTTGATGATGGAACGTGGATCAGGCACACCTTCGCGAAACGATGACAGCAACATCGCAGCTAGACCACCAAAGCAGGCTCCCAACAACGTATTGACGGCAACAGGAGCGATTTCACTACTGGCTTTGAAGGTGCTCCCGCAATTGAATCCAAACCAGCCGAAGAAGAGGATGAAGGCACCAAGATACGCAAGCGTGAGATTACTGGGTTGAATCTCTCGAGGCGGACCGCTTTTCTGAAACCGGCCCATTCGTGGGCCAATGACGATGCAACTCGCCAGTGCCGCCCAACCACCGACGCTGTGCACGACCGTGCTGCCGGCAAAGTCTCGAAAACCCAATGCTTCGAGCCAACCGGCCGACATGCCGTTGATCCCGCTCGCCCAAACCCAATGACCGACGATGGGATAGATCAACGCAGAAATGCAAACGCACGAAATTAGGTACCCGTGAAACCGCATTCGTTCTGCGACTGCGCCGGAGACGATCGTCGTCGCGGTCCCGCAGAAGACGGCTTGGAATACAAAAAAGGCAGCCAACGAATCCGAAGATGCAAAGTCCGGCAACCAAAGTCCGACGCCAAACAGCCCCAAGACCGTGGAGCCAAACATGATCGAGAATCCGATCACCCAAAATGAGGCGACCGAGACAAGCAGGTCCGCCAGGTTCTTCACAGCAACACTGATCGAGTTCTTTTCACGGACGAGCCCCGATTCCACACACATGAAACCGGCTTGCATCAGCAGCACGATCACCGCACACAAAAGCAACCAGTCTGGTTGGTGCCCCATGTCTTGGGTGGCGTCGCCCAGCGGATAAGAAAGCAGCAACCTGGAATCTAACTCGAAAGCCATCATATTGTCCGTCAAACCTGATCTTCAGCCCTGACGCAAATCCGCCCTGCGTCCCAATTTGACGGACAAGTCCCTGACCCGCCGCCGATGGAAGCTTGGTGCGCAATAGCAACGACTCTCCAAGGTCAGAGGAAAAACCCTATGCCTCTTCAAAGCCCCCCGTCACTCTCTACCGGTCGTAGGGATTGAACTAGAGTCCAAAGCGAAATCTGCTGACCGCCGCAATGACTTACCGCAAAGTGACATCCTCTACCCAACGTGAAAGCACGCTGCGTCTTCGTTCTTCCTCCTACACAATCAAGTCAATTCGTTTAGACGGCGCGATCAACCAATTCAGAAGCAACGACCGAAAAGCGTGTGCCGATTGGCTGTGCTCGGTGGCTTGATTGCGTTTAGTTCGCTTATTGCAAAAGGCCTGGCTCGTGCAGTGCGCAGGAACGGTATCTCGGACCCTCGATTTGACTAAACTGCTGCCATGACACTTATCCTTGGCGTCTCTGCCTACTATCACGATTCCGCCGTTGCGCTGATCAAAGACGGCGTGGTGGTCGCTGCTGCAAGCGAGGAGCGGTTCACGCGAAAGAAGCATGATTCGGCATTCCCATGCGAAGCACTGGAAGGCTGCCTGCAATCGATTGGTGCCAACGTCTCAGACATCGACTATGTGGGGTTCTACGAAAAGCCACTGCTGAAGTTTGAGCGACTGCTGGAAACCTACTTGGCGTTCGCTCCTCGCGGTTACGTTTCGTTCTCCCGAGCGATGCCACCGTGGCTCCAGCTGAAACTGCACATTCCTCGCGAAATCCGCAAGCATCTCGGCGGCAAAACCAAACGGCGGATCGTTTTCTGCGAGCACCACGAATCGCACGCGGCGAGCGCCTTCTACCCCAGCCCGTTTGATGAGGCAGCAATCCTGACCGTGGATGGTGTCGGCGAATGGACCACGACCAGCTGGGGAATCGGAAACCGAGAGAAACTCGAACTGAAACAAGACATTCGATTCCCGCATTCACTCGGTCTGCTCTATTCGGCATTCACGTACTTCTGTGGCTTCCGAGTCAACTCAGGCGAATACAAATTGATGGGGCTCGCCCCTTATGGCGAACCGATATTTGCGGACACCATTCGCAAAGAACTCATTCGTTTGAACGAGGACGGAAGCTATGAACTGAACATGGACTACTTCACGTTTGCCCATACTCTTCGCATGACAGGCGACAAGCTGGAACGCCTTCTCGGTGTCTCCCGCCGGAACCCGGAATCTCTTGTCAGACAAGTCGACATGGATATCGCGGCAAGCATCCAAGTCGTCACGGAAGAAGTGATCCTGAAACTCGCCTCCCATGTCCACCGCCAGACCGGAAGTGATTCGCTTTGCCTAGCGGGTGGTGTCGCTCTGAACTGCGTTTCGAATGGACGATTGCTGCGGGAAGGACCTTTCAAGAATGTTTGGATCCAACCGGCTGCCGGTGACGCCGGCGGGGCTCTGGGCGTCGCATGGCTGATCTGGCACCAACTATTGGGTAACTCGCGATCAGCGAATTCCCAAGATTCACAACATGGATCTCTGCTTGGCCCGCCCATCGATGAATCAAGCGAACTCGATGAGCTGGTCCGTTCAGGTGCGGTCCTTCACACATTCGACGATTCGGCTGAACTCGACCAACGCGTCGCATCTCTCTTGGCAGACGGAAAGGTGGTGGGGTGGGTGCAAGGACGGATGGAGTTCGGCCCGCGATCGTTGGGGAACCGCAGCATCTTGGGCGACCCTCGCAACACCGAAATGCAATCAACGATGAACTTGAAAATCAAATACCGCGAGTCGTTCCGGCCATTCGCCCCTTCGGTTCTGGACGAATGCGCGACTGACTGTTTCGAGATGAAGGACGGCGCATCGAGTCCCTATATGCTGTTCACGTTTGATGTCCTGCCGTCTCGCAGAAAGGAGCCAGTCACTCCCGTCGAGGGAATTGAACGCGTACGACAAGTCAGAAGCGATTTGCCGGCGATCACGCACCTGGACTATTCCGCGCGAGTCCAAACCGTCAGCGAAAGTCGCCAACCTCGATTCCATTCATTGCTCAAAGCATTCCATGAGCAAACCGCTTGCCCGGCACTGATCAACACCAGCTTCAACGTGCGAGGGGAACCCATCGTGCGAACGGCGGCAGACGCCTACCGCTGCTTCATGGCGACCCAAATGGATGTATTGGTGGTGGGCAATCATTTGATGCTCCGCGAGGAACAACCTGAGAGTGCGGTCGCCTCCAGTCAAACGTACCTGTCCAACCTGGCTCCCGATTGATACCAACACCATGCCGCTAATCGATCTCAATGCCGCCCCATCGCAGTCCATGCGTCGTTGGTTCGGGCTGTCACTGGGCCTGCTCCTGGTCATCGCTTCGTTCTTGATCAGCGACTTTGGAAACTGGCTCAATCTCGTTCTGCTGATCGCGGGACTCGCAACAACCGCCGTTTACTATGCTTGGCCAAAATCTCAGCAACCGATCATTCGAGGGTGGCAATACGCGACGTATCCCATTGCCTTTTGCGTTGGCCATTTGCTGTTCGGAACGATCTACATTGTCGTTCTGACGCCCATCGCTTTGATCTTGAGAGCGACCGGGCACGACCCACTGAATCTGAAACAAGAAGGCCGCTCCAGCAACTGGAACGACCGCGAATCAACGCCCACACCCGACCAGTACTTCAAGCAGTTTTAGCTTCCCTATGTCCGATCCAAAAACGCCCTCCGAGCCCACGCCTCCCAGCGATTTCGAACGCGAATCGGAACAGCAGGACATTGGCCTGCTGCGCGAATTCGTGTTGTTTCTACGCGAGAACAAGAAGTGGTGGATGATCCCTCTGATTGGATCACTGTTGCTGGTGGGATTGCTCAGCATCATGGCCAGCAGCGGCGCGGCACCGTTTATCTACACGCTGTTTTAATCCAGCGTGAGGCGGTCGCCTCGCAGCCCATCAGCGGCTCACTCGGGGCGAAGGACGGGGAATAGAATCACATCGCGAATGGATTTTTGGTTCGTCAAAACCATCACCAGGCGGTCGATGCCGATCCCCAGTCCACCAGCGGGCGGCATGCCGTAACGCAAAGCGCGAACGAAATCGTGGTCCATCTTGGCCATCGAATCTTCGTCGTCCTGACCTTCAAGCTGAGTCTTGAACAACTCTTCTTGCAGATCGGGATCGTTCAGCTCGGTGTAGGCGTTGGCCAATTCCATCCCGCAGATGAACATCTCAAATCGCTCGGCGATTTCGGGATTGTCCTTCTTGCGTTTGGTCAGCGGGCAGATGCTGGCCGGATAATCCGTCACGAAGATCGGGCCTTGCAATGAATCCTCGACCTTCTCTTCGAAGATCTCGTTGCGGATCACGTCGGGGTGCTTGCCTTCGATGGTCAGCTTCAGACTCTTAGCGTAATCCTTAACCGCATCCTCGTCAGCTGGATCGATGCCGGTGGCCTTCTCGAACAATTCCGCATACGTCGCACGCTGGAACGGCGGCGTGAAGTCCAACATGGTGCCGTTGTATTCACGTTTGAATCCACCGCCGATCTTTTCGATCGCGTCACAGATGATCTTCTCCGTCAGATCCATCATGGATTCGTAGTTGCCGTACGCCTGATAGGTTTCCAGCATCGTGAACTCAGGGTTGTGCCGTGGCGACAAGCCTTCATTGCGATAGACGCGTCCCAGTTCGTAAACGCGTTCCATCCCGCCGACCATCAATCGCTTGAGGTGCAGCTCCAACGCGATTCGCATGGTCAATTGCATGTCCAATGCATTGTGATGCGTTTCGAACGGACGAGCGGCGGCACCACCGGGAACGGTGTGCAGCGTTGGGCCTTCGACTTCGCAGAACCCTTGATCGTCCAGTGTCGAGCGAATGCTTTTGATGATCTTGGTACGATCGAGGAACGTCTGCATCACGCCATCGTTGAACGCCAAGTCGGCGTAACGCATCCGTTGTCGCAGGTCTTGGTTGGTCATCCCGGCGTGCTTTTCCGGTGGGACTTCCAACATCTTCGTCAGCAAGATCAGTTCTTCCGCGAACACGGTCAGCTCGCCCGTGTTGGTGCGGCCCAGTCGACCTTGAACACCGATCAAATCGCCCAGGTCAAACAGCTTGGCCAGATCAAAGTTTTCGTCGCCGACTTGCTTCTTGCCGACAAAGATTTGAATGTCGCCGGTCCAGTCGCGAATGTTCATGAAGATCAACTTGCCCGTCGGACGGGACAATTGAATCCGTCCGGCAACGCGAACGATCGGGCCGATTTCTTCTCCTGGGCCGTTGTCGGCTTTCCACTGGCGGTAGTCGACGTCTTCGCTTTCGACGTCCGGCAGGGCGATCGTTTCTCCCTCCTTTGGCTTCCACTGGATCTCGGGGATTCGGTCGCGGCACTCGCTGACGAGCAGCCGGTCGTCGAAACGCTGGCCCCACGGATCGATGCCTTTTGCCGTGATTTCTTCCAGTTTGTGCCGACGAGCCGCATGCGGATCGGTCAAATCGTTGTCGTCGTTGTTGGAAGGCGTATCGGTCACGGCAAAGGCACTTGCGAGGGTGGGAAAAGTCGATCGGACCGACGATTGTGAATTTGCCGACGAATTCACGCAAGGGAGCCGTTTTTCGCGACTCCAGCAGTTTTCGCGAGCGCGTCGCTCCGGCTTGGGCTCTGGATGAAAAGACACATCGCCCGTCCGTTTGGGCCGACATCCGCCGCTGGCGATTGGCCACGTTTGCAAATTGCGAAAACGGCGGTTTGTGTTCTAATGAAGGGCTTGCCGTGAAATCGCACGAATTATCCTGCCAATTGAGTTTCGCGGCATTTTGCTTCTCCACCCTCGTTCCTGATTTCGTTTGATGCAACTTCCCATTCTCCCGCAAAACAACGTGACGGTCGCTTCACCGGGGACGGACCCGATGATCGATCCGGAAACGGGCAAGCCGCGGGGACGGTACGCGGTCGTTTCGCTGGGGTGCCCAAAGAACCTCGTCGACACCGAACAAATGCTCGGTCGCCTCGATGCCGATGGTTACCGAATGGTCGATTCGGTCGATGGAGCGGACTTCGTTGTGGTCAACACTTGTGGGTTCATCGACTCGGCTCGCGACGAATCGATGGCCGCCATCGACGAGATGCTGGCGTTGAAACGAGACGGCAAACTACGCAACGTTGTCGTGACGGGATGCTTGGCCGAACGCCAGCAAGACAAATTGCTGCAGGCTCGTCCTGACATCGACGCTTTGGTCGGCGTCTTTGGTCGCAACGACATCGTCTCGGTGGTCGACGAACTGTATTCAGGCCTGCAAGAACAACGCACGATCTTCAAACCCGCCGCGGTCAATCCGCTCAGCGACGCAATGCGTTCGGCCGTCACGCCGCGTCACTTCGCCTATCTGAAGATCAGCGAAGGCTGCGATCGGCTGTGCACGTTCTGCGCAATTCCAAAGATGCGCGGCAAGCACTTCAGCAAACCAATCGAACAAATCGTCGACGAAGCGAAACGCTTGGGTGACAGCGGCGTTCGCGAAATCGTGGTCGTGGCTCAAGACACAACTTACTACGGCATGGACCGCTACGGCGAACCTCGTCTGAATCAGTTGCTGCAAGAATTAGAAAAGATTGAATCGGTCGATTGGATTCGGCTGATGTACTTCTATCCGATGTACATCGACGACGCGTTGATTGACACCTTGGCTTCGGCCAAGCGAATCGTGCCGTACATCGACATGCCACTTCAGCACGCCAGCGACAGGATGCTGAAACGCATGGCTCGCAAGACCACACGTGCACTACAAACCGACATCGTTCAAAAGCTTCGTTCACGAATTGATTCCCTGGTGATGCGAACCACGATGATCACGGGGTTCCCCGGCGAGACCGAAGAGGACTTTGTCGAGCTGATGGACTTCGTTCAGGAGTCTCGTTTCGAGAACCTGGGTGTGTTCACTTACAGCATCGAAGAAGACACACCTGCCGCGAGACTGCCCAATCGAGTCGATCCCGAAGTGGCAGCTCGACGTCGCGACGACTTGATGGAACTGCAACAACAAATCGCTTTCGATTGGAATGACGCCCGTGTTGGCGGAACCGAGGAAGTTCTGATTGATGCAGAGATGCCCGAACAAGAAGGCGTCTTCATCGGCCGCACCCGGAGTGAAGCTCCTGATGTCGATGGTCTCATATATGTCTCGCAGGTTGACCCCGATTCGCCCGTTGAAATCGGTCAAATTCGCCCTTGTGAAATCGTTGCTTCCCAAGGCTATGACTTGGTGGCCGCAGCGACTTAACACCGACCACTCACTCGCACGCTTGTCCCCTTTGATTTTGGTCGCCTTATGGCTGGTCCTTCGATCTACAACGTCCCCAATGCTCTGACGTCGGCACGTTTTGTGTTGGCGATCGCGGTGATGGTGTTGATCCCGTCGGGAATGCACATGGCCGCCATGATCGTGTTTTTGATCGCCGCTTCGACGGACTGGATGGACGGCTACTGGGCTCGCAAATACGGACAAGTCACCAAGCTCGGTCGGATTTTTGATCCGTTCGTCGACAAGATCATCATTTGCGGTTCGTTCATCGCCTTGGTCGCTGTTCCGAACAGCCCCGTCGCATCTTGGATGGCCACGATCGTTGTCGCTCGCGAATTGCTGGTGACGAGTTTGCGAGGAATCATCGAAGGTGCCGGCGGCGATTTCTCGGCCAGTTGGCTGGGCAAGTGGAAGATGGTGCTGCAGTGTGCGGCCGTGGTTGCCGTGTTGCTAACTTACATTGTCACGCCCGTTCCCATGTGGTTGGGATGGACCGCTTGGGTCTTGCTCTGGGGAGCCATTGGGCTGACCGTTTACTCCGGCGTCGACTACACATTGATCGCGGCACGGGTGATGCAATCCGACGCGGGGTTGGAAGTTCCCGCGGAACCGTCCGTTGCTTCCGCCAACCCAGATTCTTCGCAAGCCATGCACAACGACAACCTCACCCACGCGAGCGGCGTAGGATCGAACAAGAGCACAGCCTCTTCCCGTGACGATGCCAACCTTCGTTCCGTTTCGAACGAGCTTCCGACCCAATGAGTTTCGGGTTTGCAACCGCGTCTTGGAAAACATGTTCGTTCTTGGCTCAGAGCGTCGCCCCCGAGATCGCCGATTCGACTGAATTAACATCCACGGGCGAGACTGCGGCCGACGCCGTGGAAATGGTCGAATTTGGACCGGCCGAGACCGCACTGTCGATCTTGTCGATCCTGATCCTCTTGGCCTTCGCTACGTCGCTGTCGCGTTGGATTCGGTTGCTCTACCGCGGCCAGCGTCCGTTTGGTGAAAAGGCCTTCGTTCCCGTACGAGCGCGGCAACTACCGTTTTGGTCCGTGCTCTATTTTGTGATCTTCGCTCTCGCACTGATCTTCAGTTCGTCATGGCTGCAAGGGGCGTTTCAGTTTGCCGGCTGGATCGAACGACCTGCGGCTAGCGAAACGGCGGAGTTGCTTGATCCGAAAACTGAACCTCTGGTCGCGACAGATCCGGTAGAAGAGCCCTCCGATCAGGCCGAAGAACTCTCAGACCCTGAAGCGGAGGCTGTCGCAGAATCCAAGGAAGCACCAGCATCGGCATTGTCGGTGCCTCAGCTCACCCTGAGTTCCCTTGGCATGCTTTCGGCGACGCTGATCACGCTGGCTCTGCTTTGCATTCAAAAACCCAGAGCCATTTCGCGAATCGGACTGATCCCACAACGTGGCGACATCGGGCTTGGTTTTCGTTCTGCGTTGATGATCTTGCCGCCGACGATGTTGATCATGACGCTCGTGTCGCTGTTGCAGGAGTATTCGCATCCGGTCTTGGATGCACTTCAACCCGCCGAATCCGATGCCGGCCCGAACTATGCCGTTTTTGCTTTGCTGTTCGTCACGACAGCACTCGTCACTCCCGTGGTCGAAGAGTTCTGGATCCGAGGTTTGCTGCAGGGCGGATTGCAACGGTTGGCTGATTGGCGACTCGCAATGGTCCGAGAGTCATTCGACCAATCGTCCGAAGTCGTTGAAGCACCAGAAAGCGAACCTGAGTTTGAAGCTCGAAAGGAACCCGAGACCGTCACCGAAGCTGCCTACATGGTGACCGGTCCGGTCGCGACTGCCGCGCCCGCAGTATTGAAAACAGAGCCCAGCGACTGGACACCCACCGCGATCTGGCCCGTCTTTGCCGCCAGCCTCGTGTTCGCTTTGATGCATTGGGGGCAAGGTTTGGCGCCCATCCCATTGTTCTTCTTGTCACTCGGGCTTGGCTATTTGTATCGCCAAACTGGTTCGCTGATTCCGCCGATCATCGTCCACTTCGTGCTCAACGGACTGACCATGGTGATGACTTTGATCGAGATGACGCGGGCATGATTTCGCCGTCCACGGACAACTTGATTCGCATTCGAGGTGCCCGGGTTCACAACCTTCGCAACCTCGACGTCGACATTCCTCGCGACGCGATCACGGTCATCTCCGGAGTCTCCGGCAGCGGCAAAAGCTCGCTCGCGTTTGACACTCTGTTCGCCGAAGGCCAGCGGCAATACATCGACAGTTTGTCGACTTACGCCCGGCAATACCTCGACGCCATCCCGCGTCCCGATGTGGACTGGATCGATGGGTTGGCACCGACGTTATCGATCGATCAAAAGAGCGGTTCGCATTCGGCTCGCAGCACAGTCGCCACCATCACCGAGATCTACGACTACCTGCGACTGCTGTACGCGCGAGTCGGTGTTCCTCACTGCGTCGCCTGCGGCAGCACCATCAGCACGCAAACGCCTGATCGCATCGTCGCGACATTGGCGGCGTTGCCCGATCGCACCAAGCTGACTTTAATGAGCCCCATGGTTCGCGGCCGCAAAGGGGCTCACGCGGATGTGCTGGAACAAATCGCCGGCCACGGTTTGGTCCGTGCTCGCGTCGATGGCGAGATGTATCTGCTCGAAGACGTGCCGCCGCTGGCGGTTCGAAAAAATCACACGATCGAAGCCATCGTCGACCGACTGATCATCAAAGACGGTGTGGACGCTCGTCTGGATGAGTCAACTCGGTTGGCGTTGCGGCTTGCGGGCGGCATGTGTTCGGCATTGATCGATCGCGGGGACGGCAAACCGGAAACCAAACTATTCAGCACTTCGATGACTTGCTTGGAGTGTGGTGAAAGTTTTGAGGAACTGGAACCACGAACATTCAGCTTCAACAGTCCCTACGGTGCCTGCCCGACTTGCCAAGGCCTTGGCACAGTTGCCGTCCGCGGCGACAAATCGCACATGGTGAACTGTTCGACTTGTGAGGGTGGGCGATTGAAAGCGGAATCGCTCGCCGTCACGATTCACGATGTCTCCATCGACGCCCTGTGCCGGATGCCGTTGCCGGACGCTCAGTCGTGGATGGAAAACGTTGCCGAACCGCTCGATGCGTTGCAACAGAAAGTCGCCGCTCCGATCCAATCCGAAGTCGTCCGACGCATCGATTTCTTGCGCCGTGTTGGTGTCGAATACCTGACGCTGGACCGTTCAGCAGAAACGCTCAGCGGCGGCGAAATGCAGCGAGTCCGCTTGGCCACCAGCATCGGCAGCGGCCTGGTCGGCGTCTGTTACGTCTTGGACGAACCTTCGATTGGGCTGCATCCCGCTGACCACCACCGGTTACTCGCCGCGATCAAAGAATTGCAGACCGCCGGCAACACCATCGTGATTGTCGAACACGACGAGGACACCATCCAAGCCGCGGACCATGTCATCGACATTGGGCCCGGCGCAGGACGGCACGGCGGCCAGTTGGTCAGCCAAGGCACCGCGGCAGAAGTCGCCGACGATGAAGCCAGCCCAACGGGAGCCTACCTGTCCGGACGCTCGAAAATTGGACTGGACCGGCCAAGACGCACGCCTCGCAAATCACATCAGCTGACGCTCAGCGGTGCGACGCTGAACAACTTGCAAAACGTCACCGCAAAAATCCCGCTGGGATGCTTGGTCGGGGTCAGCGGCGTTTCCGGCAGCGGAAAGAGCTCATTGATTGTCGACACGCTCTACCCGGCTCTCGCTGAGAAGCTGGAATTGGTCGCCGACCAACCTGGCCCACACAAACGACTGACCGGTGCTCAGCACATCGACAAACTGGTCCCGATCGACCAAACACCCATCGGCCGAACGACGCGAAGTTGTCCTGCCACCTACGCTGGTGTCATGGATCCCATCCGCCAAGTCTACGCGAGCACGCGGGAAGCCAAGACGCTCGGGTTTGCCGCGAATCGATTCAGCTTCAACAGTCCGGCCGGTCGCTGCGACGTCTGCAAAGGCAACGGCTTTGAACGCATCGAGATGAATTTCCTCAGCGACTTGCTCATCGAGTGTTCACGCTGCGGCGGCAAACGTTTCAACCGCCAAACGCTGCAAGTCCGGTTCAAGGGAGCCACGATCGCCGACGTGCTGGGCATGACCATCGACGCGGCACAAGAGTTCTTTGAGAACGTTCCCAAAGTCCATCACCTGCTGACGTCGCTGGTCGACGTTGGCCTGGGCTATGTGACGCTGGGGCAATCCAGCACCACGCTCAGCGGTGGCGAAGCCCAACGGATAAAATTGGCCACGGAGCTCGCGCGACCGGCAACTGGCAAAACGTTTTACGTGCTCGACGAACCCACGACTGGTTTGCACTTTGCTGATGTGCAGCGTCTGCTCGTCGTGCTCGATCGCTTGGTCGAAGCCGGCAACACAGTGCTGGTCATCGAACACCAATCCGATCTGCTGGCAGCCTGCGACTGGCTGCTCGACCTCGGCCCCGGCGGCGGCTCCCAAGGCGGCCACCTAATCGCCGAAGGCCCGCCAGAAACCATCGCCGCCTGCCCCGAATCCGCCACCGGGAAATTCCTGCGGCTGCAGTGAGCCATCTCGCGAATGATTTCACGTTCGAAATCATCTTCGGATGAGAAAGCAAGGCATGGTTGGCCGCCACGTAGGATGGGCACTCCTGCCTTTTTGTACCCCACATCTTTTGGGAGCCGCTTGCGTTGGGAATACAAGCGGTTTAAGGCTAAACATCCCTTGCCGAGGAATCATTAGTGTTTGATTAGCGGCGATTAGTGTTCCCTTGACCGCTCTGGTGGAACACTAATCCACTCTGATCGGACACTAATCTTTAGTGTTTCGAGATGTGGGGTATAAAAAGGCACTCTTGCCCGTCCAATTCACCCCGGACACGAGTGTCCAAACCATATTGCAATGAATCTCGGGCAGGAGTGCCCAAGCTACGATTGTCACGCATGGTTCGTTGTCTTGCTCGTTGGCTCATCGCCGTCGCTGATGTTCGGCGGCAAGACGATTTCAACGAGAAACGGCCGGCCAACGTTTCGCCATTCACGCATCGGATACTTCCCGCCGTGGCCGGATCGTGCCGTCCACCATCCATTCACCTTCGCTGGGCGGCACGTTTCACCCGAACAAATCATGAGAAACCGTCCTGCCGCTGCTGGACTCAGAAATCGACACCAGAGCAGCGGGCCCCCGTTCCGGTGCAGCACATTGGTCACTCCACCTCCGCCCCCTTTCTTCCATCGACGATTACCAAGACGCTCGCAAGCACGACTCCGGTACACGGGATCGTTATCCGCTCGGATCGTCGAATATGTGTCTCCAACCATGGTCCCGCCACATCGCGAAGTAGTGCCCGACAAGCAAACCAAACAACGCAGAGAGAATAGTCCCCCCGGCAACAAACAGGAAGACTAGCGGTGCGTCAATGAACTGCGTCGCCGAAGACAATCGGTCAGCACCATCAGCGAAGCTAAGCGGGTAAGCGACGCCACGCACGACGGCCATGAGCCAGAAAGAAGCAACCGCCACGAACGCAGCGACGACACGCGGCGAAGACTCGGACGATCGAGCGGCTCGAAACGCCGAGCATACCGTGCAAATCGCCACCGACGAGAGTGTCGCCAGCACCCCGGGAAGTGACTGCACGCCAAACACGCCAGCAAAGGCAGCGGCGAGCAGAAGCAGGTCGAATGTCCGAAAGGTCATTTGTTGATTTCAGTCGGGTAACGGCGCCCGTCACCGAGGACGGACGGTTAAGATTCCAATCGAGAAAGCGCGCAAGCCGTTACTCGGTGCACGGCTTGGTTAACCGTTCGCACTAAGATGTTGAACACGATAGCGTTCGATCTTGCTTCGTGGGAAAAATCGGAAGCCCTCGTATGGCCAGGGACGACCGCTCCATATGCCCGCAAGTGTTGTTGCGACGAATGACAAGAACAGGACGAAGGGGAAAAGCAATTTTGAATCATTGACGGACGGGGCAACGTAGCCAGGGGGAAAAACGCCGGCGATCAAAAAGAGAAAATTCGCCAGGTGAACCACGTCGGGACTTTTGCGACCAAGCTTTACCTCACAACCATTGCACCGCACCGATCGGTATAGAAATTTCCAACGACCGCAACTCGCGCCGCAGACTGGACAGCAGGCAGTCTCGTTCAGGTGCCCATCTGCTTTACTTGTCGGTGGGTCCTAGGGATTCAACGCAAGTTCAGTCGGCGAACGTCCGCGATAACCGAGTCGCGGCGATTGATTTTCCATTGTCAAAAACGACGACTCCGCACCTTCGGTTCATCGCATGGTTCGCCGCATGTTAAGCCTATGGACTGCGTCGCGAAAAGTGGCGTGACTCGTGAAAGACAACAACATTGGGGAGTGATGCTTCTAGTTCGGCAACGAATCGGTCGTCATTGTAGATTCCCGAGTTAAGGTAGATCGCTACGTGGGAACAAGCGATCCGTGGTACCACCTTCCGAATCGTTGGGATCATCTCTCGTAGTGTAGCCCTGTCGTATCGTGGTTGCGTCAGATCAAAGTGAGGCCCACACGATCCCGTTGTGATGTCTCCGTTCTCGTCGCGAATTGGTAGTTCCGTAGCGAAATGTGTGACGTATATGTCGCTCATGGGAACGTCAAAATCGGCGTGAAGCTTCAACGACGCTTGCAAGCTGCGTTCGCGTATTCGCTCTGGGTTTGTCGCGTGAACGTAAGCGAACACGCAAGCAGCCAACAATGTGATCGCCATGAGCGTCGCGATCGACCAACGGCGAACTTTGTCAAATCGCATTGGCATCGAGGCGTCTCGGTAAACGACATCCCAGTCGGGGAACGTCCAGAATCACGGCGATCCGGCGGACGAAGTTGTGATGGCGTAGTTACTAACCACCGGATCTGCCGTGCATCCGTTGGTTCCCCGCGTTTATCCGAACAACAAGGGAAAGTTGAATGTTGGAACTCGTGTAATCGTCAAATCGGCCACCGACACTTCACGCATCGGTAGTCATCATCAACCTCGACCTGTTCCTTGCACGTGGAGCAGTACTCAAGTGCAGGCTCCATTGCGGAGGTTGATGGCGACGTCGGTTGTTGAGATTTGAGTGTGACATAAGCCCCCTTCGAACTCCGAACGTCATCTTTCCGAAGTCGAATGCCGCATTTTCGAAGCAGAAATCCGACAATAGCAAAGACAAAGACTCCACCGGCGAAATCACGAAGAATCAAAACAGGGAGAGCGGTCGTCCCAGACTCACCAGTTTCCGCTCTCCACAAAATTTCGAGCGAGACAGATGCAACCGGCAGTAGTATTGCAAACAGCAATAGGATGCGTCCCAAAATCGTGAACGCGTGTGGATCTTTGTCAATCATGAATCCGTTCGGAATTGTGAACCAGGCTTGTCGGGGAACGGTAGACATAACCGAGCGGCGGCGGTGGACTCTCCACTTCGAAAACGACAACTCCGCCGCTTCGGTTCATGTCATGGTTCGCTGCTTAAAGGCGTTTTGCGACACGTTTGACATTCGGTTCCACATGTTTAATGCCGACTCGAAAGCATTCTGCGCTGCAAGGTAGTACAAGACCGGCATCGAGTCCACGTCATGCACGACAAAACGACCGATCTCTATGTGAAAACGTGTCAAATCTATGTTCCGTTTATTCGCAAATTTGCGAATGCCAGCAACCGCTTCCTGCTGATAGGTCGGTGGAACGTCATTCACACTCTGGGACTGCCATACGGTGTCGAGAGCAACAAGAGATCCCGCAGTTGTCTTTGCGTGGCGTAACGTTACTTCGACGCCGCCAATCATTTCGCCGCCCGGCGATTGTTGTATCAGGTATCCCGAACCGATGGCTCGCTTGAAACTGGGAACAGGTGCGACGTCGGCCATGACGTGTTTCTCAAAGACTTCTTTTGAGTATCGATTTCATCTGCCAGCGAAAGAATCCATGTAAGTCCTAGGTTTGATAGGTGGGAGTCATTTGTCAAAAATGACTGGCGACCCGGACCCGTGATCAGGGCAGCGTGCGG